>NCRO01000039.1 GCA_002849045.2 Candidatus Sediminicultor secundus | reverse complement strand
AAATGTGTATCAGAGACAGAGATAATACATGACTTAACCGCTTTTTTATTTAAAATAACTGTGCAAGTACCACATTCCCCTTTTTCCCACCCGCATTTCACTTCAGTAAAGCCATTTCTGCGTAAAAATTTTAATTAGAGGTAAAGGAAGAGATCTTTTTGACATCTGGTTTTTATTAAGTAAAAAGATAGAGATCGATTGGGATCTGGTTAATTTAAAGATGTCTTTTTATAATAGAAAGACTAATCTTAATGAAATTATGACTGTTATCAAAGAGGTGCCAGATCAGGAAATTAAAAAAGATTTAACCAAATTTTTACCATTGAATCAAAGGGAAAGCGTGAAGAAAGTAAAAATTTGGTTAATTGAAAAATTAAAGAAATTAGAAGAAAAATGAACAGCTGAAAAAGAGATATAAAAAAGCAGATTAAAGATGAAGTGAAAAAGGAGAACAAAACAGGTGCGAATTTACGAGGCTTTAGGTTTAAAAAAAAGAGCTTTCATATCTTTAGTAGGTGCAGGAGGGAAGAGCACTCTTTTTAAACGGTTGGCAGAGGAGTTGATTCTTAAAGATAAACGGATGATTCTAACCACTACTACCAAGATGTATACCTGGCAGTTAGCTCCTTTTATAAAAAAAGGCAGATTAATTGAAGGCCACAATGAAGAGATTAATCAGGAAAGTATTAAAAAATATTTTTCTCTTAAAAGAAAAGGAGGAAGATTAGCAGTTATAGGAGAGAAGATAGAGGATAATGGAGAAGGAAAGGTGTCCGGGCCGCCACCTGATTGGTTGGATAAATGGTGGAAGGATAGAATGGCAGATTATTTTTTAGTAGAAGCCGATGGGGGAGCAGGGAGGCCGGTAAAAGCTCCGGCTTCTCATGAGCCGGTAATTCCTTTATCGACTACAGATTTAGTTGGGGTAATTGGCATAGATGCCCTGGGTCTTTCTTTACAAGAAGAAAATGTTTTTCGTTCAGAGATTTTTTCCCGACTAACCGGATTAAAATTAGGAGAAAAGATTGGGATAGAAGCCTTATCTCTTTTAATCTGCCATCCCGAAGGTTTGTTTAAAGGAGTCCCTCCGAGTTGCCGCCGTCATCTTTTTATTAATAAAGCAGAAAATGCCGAAGACCAAAAGAAGGCCGAAGAATTAACCTTTTATGTTTTAAAGATTTGTCCCCGGGGAATCAGTGATATAATTATAGGAACTGCCGGTCAGAAGGAAGTGGTAGCTGAGGTAATCAGGGAGGTAAAAACATCATGATTTGCGGAATAATTTTAGCGGCAGGGGAAGGCAAAAGGATGGGAAAAGTAAAATTAACTCTTCCTCTGGGTGATAAGCAGTTGATAGAATGGGTGTTACAAGTAGCAAAGTTAACTCCCCTGGATAAATATTTTTTAGTAGTTCGCCCCGAAGATAAAGAAATTATTAAGACAGGTAAGAAATGGGGAGCTGAAATTGTGCTTAATTCTGAATACAGGTCGGGGATGAGCAGTTCTATAAGAAAAGCACTGCACCAGATTTCTTCTGATGAGTTAGAAGGATTTTTTGTGCTTTTGGGCGACCAGCCCTTAATTAATTCATCTATATTATATAAGATGCTTTTGGCTTTTACTCCGGGTAAAAAAGAAATAGTAGTTCCTTTTTATAAAAATAGACAAGGGAATCCTGTGTTTTTTGATGGTTATTGGAAAGATGAGTTAATGAAACTTTCCGGTGACATGGGAGGGAGAGTTTTAATTAAAGCTCATCCTGAGAGAATAAAAAGGTTTAAAATCCCCAATGAATCCATATTATTAGATATTGACCGGGAAGAAGATTACGAGAAAATAAAAAGTATTTTTAACTCTCTTCATAAAAAAGGAAAGATTTAAATAAGATGAACAATATATTAGTGATTATCCGAGGTGGAGGAGATTTGGCTACCGGTGTTGCGGTGAGACTTTTTCGAGCCGGGTTTTCTGTGATAATTTTAGAAATAGACCGTCCCACCGTTATCCGTCTTCCTGTTTCTTTTGCCCGAACTGTTTATGAGGGTGAGGCTATTATAGAAGGGATAGAAGCTGTTTTGATTTCTTCCTGGGAAGAGACCGAAAAGATTACTAAATTAAACAAAGTACCGGTTTTGGTAGACCCGAAAGGAAGTTGTATTAAAAAACTTTCTCCTGCTGTTTTGGTAGATGCTATTTTAACCAAACGCAATTTAGGAACCAGAATAAATCAGGCACCCTTAGTTATTGGCTTAGGCCCAGGTTTTACAGCAGAGGAGGATGTTGATGTGGTAATAGAAACCAAGAGAGGACATAACCTTGGGAGAGTTTACTATCACGGTCAGGCAGCGCCAGATACCGGTGTACCCGGAGAAGTAGGGGGAGAATCCAAGAGAAGATTACTGCGAGCTCCGGCTGAAGGTAAAATTATCCCCTTACATAAGATAGGTGATCTGGTTAAGACAGAAGAGGTGATCGCAGAAATAGGAGGAGTTCCTTTAAAAGCAGAAATATCCGGTGTCCTGCGAGGATTAATTTATCCACAAAGTTGGGTTACCAGGGGGATGAAGGTAGGAGATATTGATCCCCGAGGGATAAGAGAATATTGTTTTACCGTTTCCGATAAAGCCCGTTCGTTAGGGGGAGCAGTTTTAGAGGCTATATGTGCTAATTTGAATAAAAAATAACAAAGAAAATATTTTTTTACATTCCGTTATATTTATATTAGAATAACGATAGAGCATAAGATGAAATTTTATCAAAGGAGGGAGAGGGGAGAGATGTCAGAGATCTTAAAAGAAGCTTTAGGAAGAATTAACAAAGGTGAAACAATTGCTTTAGTTACCATAGTTAACACTAAAGGTTCAACCCCAAGAGAGGTGGGAGCGAAGATGGTAGTGGGCAAGGATGGCTTGATAGCCGGCACCATAGGAGGCGGAATAACCGAAGCCAAAGTAATCGAAGAAGTAAAACAGGCACTAAAGGAAGGCAAGGGGAAGCTTTTAACCTATCATTTAACCAAAGAAGCGGCTGCCCTGGATGAAGGGGCAATCTGCGGTGGAGATATGAAAGTTTTTATAGACATCCTGCAACCCAAAGAAGAAGTGTTGATTTTTGGAGCAGGCCATATTGCAGTTTATGTTTCCAGATTAGCCAAGATGGTGGGATTTAAGGTAACCGTTATCGATAGTCGGAAGGAGTTTGCTAATCAGGATAGATTTCCAGAAGCAGATGAAATAATACCTGAAGATACAGAAAAATCCTTGAGACATTTTAATATAGCTCCTTCTACTTACATAATTGTAGTAACCAGGGGACATTTAAAAGACGAAGAAGTTTTAGCTTCAGTGGTCAGGTCAAATGCTGCCTATATAGGGATGATTGGTAGTTGTAAGAAAAATGCTACTGTCTTTCAACATTTAGAAGAACAGGGAATATCTCAAGATGAACTTGCTAAAGTCCATGCCCCTATTGGGATAGATATAAAGGCCCAGACTCCGGAGGAAATCGCGGTAAGCATTATAGCTGAGATTATTCAGGTCAGAAGAAAAAAAGAAGTATAGTAACAAGTAACATGTAATATGTAATGAGTAATATGTAAGGGTAGACCTTGTGTCTGCTCCTAATCAGAGGAAAAGAAACTAAGCACTGATAATTTTAAGTTTAAATTACTGGAAGTGATGATGTTGAAATTAAGATATAAGCTTTGGATAGAAAAGGATGGAGAAAAAGTTTTTGGCGATGGACCTTTAGATATTCTTCATCGGGTAGAGAAGACCGGTTCATTAAGACAGGCGGCAGAGGAAATAAATATGTCTTACTCCCAGGCTTGGAATCTAATAAAAGATTTAGAAAAAAGGTTGGGATTTAATCTTTTAAAAAGAAAAGTCGGAGGAGAAAGAGGAGGAGGGTCAGAGATTACCGAGGAAGCAAGGGAATTGATGACAAAGTTTAAACTATTTCGTGAGGAAGCTGACCAAAGTTTGAATTCACTTTACAAGAAAATATTTAAACAAAAAGATTAATCTTTTTATTTACTTTGCGTTATACAAATAAAAGTATAACAGTAATGAATTTTCTCCTCCCTCGAGGGAGAGAATTGAAGTGGGGGTGTTACTCAAAATATTATGAAAAAGGTAACAATTGAAAAAGCGGTGGGGATGATATTGTGTCACGATATTACCCGAATTATTCCCGGGGAATTTAAAGGAAGGGCCTTTAAGAAAGGCCATATTATCCAGAAAGGAGATGTAGAAAAATTATTAGATTTAGGGAAAGAACAGATATATATATGGGAACCGAAAGACGGAGAGGTCCACGAAGATGAAGCCGCCCTTAGCATAGCCCGGGCAGTAGCGGGAAAAAATATAGAGTATGATGTACCCAAAGAAGGGAAGTCTACTTTAAAATCGAAAGAGAAAGGATTATTAAAAATTAATTCTGAACTTTTATGCCGGATAAATTCTATTAGAGATATTTCAATAGCTTCTCTCCCCCAGAATTTTATAGTGGAAAGAGGACAAAAATTAGCCGGTGTTCGGATTATTCCCCTGACCACCGAGGAAGAGAAATTAATTCAGATAGAAGAATTATGCCAGGGGGAAGGGAAGGTCTTTAAAATAATAAAATACAAAGAATTAAAGGCTGCTATTATAACTATCGGTAATGAAATAAATAAAAAAAGAATTCAGGATAAATTCGGGCCGGTAATGAGAAAGAAATTAGAATTTTTTAAGGCCCAGTATCTTGGTCAAACTTTTTGCCCGGATAATATTGAAGAGATCAAAAAGGAAATTTTACATTACAAGCAGCAAAGGGCTGATTTGATTATCTTAACCGGAGGGATGTCCGTAGACCCAGACGATCTAACTCCCGGGGCGATAAGAGAGAGTGGAGCTAAAGTAGTAACTTATGGTGCACCGGTACAACCGGGAAATATGTTTATGATGGCTTATCTGGGGAACACTGTTTTGTTAGGGGTTCCCGGTTGTGCTATGTATTACAGGACTACCATTTTAGATGTGGTGCTGCCCAGAATTTTTACAGGGGAAATTTTAAGCAAAGAGGATTTTATAAAGATGGGAGAAGGAGGATTTTGTTTAAATTGCGAAGTTTGTCGTTATCCCCAATGTTTCTTCTGTCGGTGAAATAAAAAGGAGAAAGAAGAAGATGGATTTTTATAATGATATAAAAGAGAGATTTTTTAATCTAATTAAAGAGAAGGATCTAATATCTTCAAAGGTAGAAATAGTAAGTGCCCGGACATTAACCCCCCAAGAAGTTATCGGAAAACCAGAGCGGGATGATTTTCCTCTATTAAAAGGGAAAGAAGTAATGCTTCAAGCAGATTTTAAAGGGAGTTTGGGGCAGGCCTTTACTGATATGCCGGGAAATTATAGTGGCACACTAAAGGAGATTTTTGATATGTCCTTAGATAATAATTTTGAGAGGGCTGTTTTTATTGCTACTTTAAATGCTGTTTTGCGATACCTAAATTATATTTCTAAGACAGTTCACTGTAAGGATAAAGAACCGGCAGAGTGTGCTGCTCACCTGGTAAATTATATTAAAGAACGATTTGGCAATCCATGCATTGCTTTTATAGGGATGCAACCAGCGATGGTAGAGGCCTTAGCAGCTCAATTTGAAATTAGAGTAGTAGATTTAAATCCAGATAACGTGGGGCAAAAAAGGTGTGGGGTGCTAATAGAGGATGCTGCTTATACTAAAAAAATTTTATCCTGGGCGGATGTGATTTTAGCTACCGGCACTACGGTGGTTAATGATACTCTAACTCCACTTTTAATAGAAACACCGATTATTTTTTATGGGGTTACCATTGCCGGGGTTGCTTATCTTAAAGGGTATGAACAATACTGTTTTTGTGGACATTAGAAATAGATTAAATTACCCGTAGGACAGGCCCGCCTGTCCACAATTTTAAGTTACTATAATATAATAAGAGAAAAAATAATTTTAAAATCGTCCAAGAAAAATTTTGTAATTACTAAAGATGGGGAGTATAAATTGATGAAGAAACTATTCATGTTATTATTAGCAGGACTATTAATTTTTGTTTCCATTGGTGAATGCGCCCCTTCAAAAACGGTTCCCATCGGTATGGCAGTAGAATTTATGGACCATGCTGCCTGTGCTTATATAAGTCAGGATAAAGGCTGGTTTGAGGAGGAAGGTTTAAACTTTACTTCCTACGAGAGCTACGTAACCGGTATGGCTTTGGCTTCTGCTTTAGCCCGGGGGGATATTCAAGTGGCCTATATTTGCCTGGTGCCAGCTATAAATGTCTATGCCAATGCTAAAGTTCCTATAAAGATAGTAGCAGGCACCCATAAATATGACTATGATTTAGTAGAAGTAAAATGTGGCGATATTTTTCTGGTAGTTTCCAGCGAAAGAGAGGAAATAAAGAAGGTGGCAATTTTTTCCGGAAGATATCTATCTTTCTGATACCAAACCTCCCGGGCCTGATGTAAACAGGGTCAAAGGAAGATTGATTGGAATTGAGGAATCATCTTCTACAGTCTGCTGTGCCATAGTAATCGGAAAAAATTCTTTGAGGGTAAAACTGCCTTGGGAGATATTTACCAGTATGACTTTAAATACCGGCGATGAAGTATGGTTAATCCTGGCCCTGAGGAAATTAAAAACCATTACCGATAGCGATGAGTAACTTTTTAATTAGAAAAATAAATTCATTTTGAATGTCTACAATTGTTAATAATTTAATATGCCTTAATTAAGAAATAGAAAAAAATAAAAATATTTTAAAATTTTTTAAAAGAAAAGAAGGATTTTTCAATGTTATGTGGTATAGTAATTATAATAGTTATGTGGAACAATATTCTATATAATGGAACAATTATAAAAGGAAACACATTCTATGAATTCAATCGAGAAATCCATACAAATTTTAAATTATCTTAGCAATGCGGAAAGAAGTGTAGGGATAACTGAACTAAGTTCAAAGTTATTATTTCCCAAGAGTACAATTCATAGAATGTTAAAAAGTTTAGTAAGCTATTCTTTAGTTGATCAAGAAAAAGAAACTTCTAAATATAGGTTAGGATTACAGATACTTGAATATTCAAATTCATTTTATAATTCGTTTGACTTCCGGCAAATTGCCAAACCATTTTTAAAAAAAATATGCTCGGAAACCGGACTTACCACTTTTTTAACTGCTTGGTATAATGGTCGGAGTATTTGCATAGATTCAATTGCTCCCTCTCGAAATGCAAATACCCATCTTTTCGTTGAAATTGGGAAGGAAATGCCTTTTCATTCCGCCGCTTCTGCAAAAATACTTTTAGCCCACCAACCTTCTGAAGATATTAAAAGAATTATTAATGAAAAAACTCTTCCAAAATATACCTCAAAAACAATTATTAATCCTAAAAAATTAGAAGAGCATCTATCAGAGATTAGACATAATGGTTTTTCTATTTGTAATGAAGAACTTGAAGAGGGAATAAAAGCAATTTCGGTCCCTGTTAAAAATATTAATAAAGATACAATAGCCAGTATTACCATTACTGGATTATCAAAAAGGATATCCAATGGTAATGTAAAAAAATTTATTAAAGTTTTGGTTAATTCTGCTCAAGAATTGTCTGGGATGTTAGGATATAAATGAGAAATATTTTATAAATATCTTAGAATTTATGCGGGACAATATATCTATTTTAATCTTGCAGTAATTAAAAGCAATTAGAATAAATAACCTAGAAATATACAATTTTTGTTTTAAAAAATAAATTTAAGGAGTAGTTGAAATGTTAAAAGGAAAAGATATTTTAAATACTACTCAGTTTTCGCTTCAAGAATTAAATTTGATTATGGATACCGCAGCAAATTTTGAAAAAAGAGTTAAGTGCGGAGAAATTATTAGAAACATGGAAGGTCAAGTAGTGGCCAGCTTGTTTTTTGAACCGAGCACGAGAACCCGTCTTTCTTTTGAAACCGCGATAAACAGATTAGGTGCCAGAGTGATTACCGTGGCTAATGCAGCAAGTTCTTCTTTATCTAAAGGAGAAACTTTGGCTGATACTATCAGAACGATTGATGGTTATGTAGATGTTATTGTTATGCGTCATCCCATGAAAGGTTCTGCCAAGATTGCTGCTGATAATGCTACTCACCCAGTTATTAATGGTGGTGATGGGGCTGGGCAGCATCCCACTCAAGCCCTTTTAGATCTTTATACTATTCGTAAAGAAAAAGGAGTTTTAGACGGACATACTGTAACTTTTTTAGGTGATTTAAAGAACGGAAGGACAGTACATTCTTTAGGATATTTTATGAACCTATACAAAAATAAAATGATTTTCGTTTCTCCAAAATCTTTAAAAATGCCTGCAGAAATAACTGCCGAATTAAGATCATTGGGAGCAGAAATTGAAGAAACTGAAGACGTTGAAAAAGCCTTATCAGTTAGCGATATTGTTTATGTAACGAGGGTGCAAAGAGAGAGATTTAAAGATTCGGAAGATTATGAAAAGGTTAAAGGTTTATACATTATAAATAGAGAAATGATTAACCGCGCTAAAAAAGGAATTACTATTCTCCACCCCTTACCGAGAGTAGATGAAATCTCCACTGATGTTGATGATTATGAAGGGGCTGCTTATTTTAGACAAGCTCACAACGGACTCTATGTTAGAATGGCTCTTTTGGCTCTGGTTACCGGTAGGGTATAATCTAAAATGATTTTTTCACAAAGCAGCATTATTAAGTTGTAATATAAATTAACTGTTAAAAAGTAACAATACTGGAGGGCAGGCTATGAATAAATTTGATCTAGTAATTAAGTCAGATAAGGTATTTGTAGATGGCAGATTGATAGATTGTTATATAGGAGTGAAAGATGGAACAATTACTGCCATAAGTAAAGAAAAATTAGAGTTTGAAAAAATTATCGACGCAGAAGGAAAAATGGTTTTACCTGGTACCGTTGACCCCCATGTTCATATCAGGGCTCCGGGTCATGATGAAAGAGAAACCTTTGAAAGCGGTTCAAAAGATGCAGCTTTAGGTGGAGTTACTACTATAATTGAAATGCCTATGGCTGTTCCTCCTCCGCATTCTCCCGAAATAGTAAAAAACAGGATGAATGTTGCAGATAAAGAAGTGGTGGTTGATATTGCTTTTTTTGGGGCGGCAGGAACGGATTGCCTGGATGATATTATACCTTGCGCAAAATCCGGTATCGTAGCCTTTAAAACTTTTTTACACGAGGCTCCTCCGGGGAGAAAAGAGGAATTTATCGGGCTTACCGCGCCAAATACAGGTGATCAATATGAACTTATGGAAAAAGTAGCCCAGACAGGGGTAATGATAGGTTTTCACGCAGAAAATAACGATATGATAAATAAAAATATTGCACGTTTAAGAAGTGAAGGTAAAATCTCTCCGATATATCACGGGAGATCCCGACCGCCAGTTGTAGAGATAGAAACAGCTTCTAAAATTTTACTCTTTGCGGAAAAGACCGGCGCGAAAATAGAAATGTGCCATATCAGCACTCCGGAAGTAGTAGAATTAGTGAATGAAGCAAAATGTAAAGGAGTATATGCTATTGCAGAAACCTGTCCTCATTACTTATTCCTTAATGAGAATGCTCTTAATAAAGTAGGAGTGTTTGCTAAATGCAATCCTCCTTTGAGGAGTGAAGAAGAGCGGCAGGGGATGTGGGAAATGGTAAATGATGGAAGTATCGATATTATCGGAAGTGACCATGCCCCTTATACTAAAGAAGAAAAAGAAAGGGGAAGTGAAGATATATTTACCCCCCCTGCAGGATTTCCCGGTTTATCTACTAGATTGCCTCTGCTTTTCACAGCAGTAAAAGAAGGAAAAATGGAATTAGACAGAATGGTTGAACTTATCTGTGAGAATCCTGCTAAAATATTTGGTCTGTTTCCTAAAAAAGGTACTATTGCCCTTGGTTCAGATGCTGATTTTGTAATCTTTGACCCGGAGAAAAAGGGAGTAATTTCCAAAGAAAAAATGTTTACAAAATGCAGAGAAAGCGCCCTTGTATATGAAGGATGGGAAGTCTATGGAAAATCGAAGAAGACTATTGTTAGAGGGAAAGTTGTCTTTGATGATGGTGAAATAACCGTTTCTCCAGGATATGGAGAGATTATAAAAGTATACAGAAGTTGATGATTTTTTAATAAAATTGTAGGTAATCTTTAAAGAAAAGCGAGGAAGGATAAATGGATAAAATTGATTTACAGAAGTTAGAAGAACTAAATAATCAGCATGTTATAAAAGTAGTAGAAGAAGCTATCCAGCTTTGTAAGCCGGCAAAAGTAACTATGATAACTGATTCAAAAGAAGATATTGCCTATGTAAGAGAATTGGCCTTGATTAATGGTGAAGAAACGAAATTAAAGATGGAAGGCCACACCATTCACTTTGACGGTTATTATGATCAAGGAAGAGATAAAGCCAATACCAAATATTTGTTGTCTAAAGATGTAGATTGGGGAATAAAGGTTAATTCAATAGAAAAAGAAAAGGGACTAAAAGAAATGTATTCTTACCTTGATGGTAGTATGGCCGGGAAAGAGATGTTGGTAAGATTCTTTTCTCTCGGTCCTACTAATTCTGTATTTTCTTTAAAAGCCCTACAGATTACCGATTCTGCCTATGTAGCTCACAGTGAGGACCTTCTTTACCGGCAAGGGTATGGAGAATTTAAAAAGCTTAACGGTTCTTCCGATTTCTTTTTCTTCCTCCATTCTGCCGGAAGATTAGAAAATGGAGTTAGTGTAGATATAGATAAACGGAGGATTTATATCGACCTCGAAGAAAATAGAGTTTACTCGGTAAATAATCAGTATGCAGGAAATTCATTGGGATTAAAAAAATTAGCCTTTAGATTAGCTATTAAAAAGGCTAATGAAGAAGGATGGTTGGCTGAGCATATGTTTATAATGGGTGTTCATGGCCCAGGAAGTCGGGTTACTTATTTTACCGGGGCTTATCCAAGTGCCTGTGGCAAGACCAGCACTGCCATGATTCCTGGCCAAACCGTAGTTGGTGATGATATCGCTTATCTTAAAAAAATTAACGGGGCAATAAGAGCGGTAAATATGGAGTCAGGCATATTTGGTATCATCCATAGTGTAAATTCAGAAAGCGATCCTGTGATTTACCAAGCGTTAACTACACCAGGTGAAGTTATCTTCTCTAATGTATTGATTAATAATGGAGTCCCTTACTGGGAAGGGATGAAAAAAGGTATCCCGGATAAGGGAATTAATTTTTCAGGAGAGTGGTTCGAAGGGAAAAAAGACAACCAAGACAAGGAAATTCCTTGTTCCCATAAGAATGCAAGATACACCCTCAAGTTGAACGAACTGAACAATATTGATTCCAAGGCAAATGATCCCGATGGGGTACCGGTAAAAGCTATTTTCTATGGAGGAAGGGATTCTGATACCACTGTACCTATAGTGGAATCACTTACCTGGGCACATGGTGTTTTTCTGGGGGCTACAGTTGAATCTGAAACCACTGCCGCAACACTTGGTGCCCGAGGGGTGAGGAAATATAACCCGATGGCCAATCTTGATTTTATTTCGGTGCCGCTGGGAACTTATATAGAAAATCATCTAAAATTTACTAAAGATCTTAAGGTAATTCCCAAAATCTATGCTACTAATTATTTTTTAAAGGATGAAACTGGTGAATATTTAAATGGGAAAATGGATAAAAGAATATGGCTTCTCTGGGCTGAAGGAAGAGTTCATAATGAACTTAAGACAATTGAAACTCCGGTTGGTTTAATACCAAAATATGAAGATTTAAAAACATTATTTATCCGCGAACTGGGCAAAGATTATACTGAGGCTGAATACATTCAACAATTCTCCTTAAGAGTGGTAAAATATCTGGAGAAAATGGAAAGGATGAGCAAGATATTTGAAAATATTCAGATGCCCGCTGCCTTTACCGAAGAACTAAAAGCACAAACTGAAAGACTTAAAAAGGCAAGTACAAAATTTGGAGAGGATGTAATTTCACCTTTTAAGTTTTTAGATATGTAAAATAAATTAATAATAGATTAAGTATTTAAAAACAACTAAAGAAATAAACAAGTTTAATAAGAGGGGTCGGATTTCTCCGACCACTGCAAAAACCAGCGGTTTTATCCTTGCTTTTATCTTCATATTATATTGCTTTTAAAAATATTTTAATAAATCTTTTTTTAGGACAGAAAAAGTTTTTCTCGAAGGAATACTTTCGATGATTGCGCATATTATAAATTCAGTTTTTGGAGGGAATAAAAATATTTGAGAATGTTATTGTAAGAAAGCCACCGAAATCTTTAAAAAATGGGATTGCTTCTAATCCGGAATTAGGGAAACCTGATTATGAGAAAGCATTAATCCAGCATAATGATTATATTAGAGCATTAAAAAAATGTGGAGTTAAGGTCTGTGTTTTAGAAGCCATTGAAAAGTATCCCGATTCTTGTTTTGTTGAAGATGTAGCTGTTTGTACAAAAAAATTTGCGGTGATAACAAATCCGGGAGCATTGTCAAGAAAAGGTGAAGAAAAAGAAATAATAGAAGTAATTAAAAAATATTATAATGATATTGAATATATAAAAGAACCCGGAACTCTTGAAGGCGGAGATGTAATGATGGTAAAAGACCATTTTTATATCGGGCTTTCAAAGAGGACCAACAGAGAAGGGGCAGAACAATTAATAAAAGCTTTGGGAAAATATGGAATGTCCGGTTCGATTGTAGAAATTTCAGAGATGCTTCATTTAAAAAGTGGTTTAGCGTATTTAGAGGGTAATGTTCTTCTTGTTACAGGTGAATTTATAAACAATTTAGAATTTAAAAAGTTTAATAAAATAATGATTGATGAAGAAGAAACCTATTCAGCTAATTGTATTAGGGTAAATGATTACGTGTTAGTTCCGGCAGGTTATCCTAAAACTAAAGAAAAAATTAAAGCCGCTGGTTTTAAGGTGATTGTAGTGGATACATCTGAATATAGAAAGGTTAATGGAGGTCTTAGTTGTTTGTCCTTGAGATTTTAAACTAAACATCTAAAGGCATAGTTATTATAGGACTTGTTAAAAAAAATTATATGAAAATATCTTTAGTGGATGTCTCTTATTATTCGTTTATTTGTAAAATGGACTCAGATTAATCTAGTCCCAACTGAGAGAACTAATTATCTATCTTCAGTTTTATCCGCATAATTTATACCACTTTAAAAAATTTTCAAAAAAAAGAAGGATTTTTTAAACACCGTGTGGTATATTAAAATAGTAAATTGGGTCACCCAGTAACCCAATCACTTAGCAAAAAGAGGTAAATATGGAATTTAAAGAAATTACTCCTGTCCGTTTATACGAGAGCGCAATAGAACAAATTATGGATTTAGTCAAAAGAAGCGAACTGAAACCCGGGGATAAACTTCCACCGGAGAGAGAATTGGCTGAAAAATTATCTATCAGTAGAAATTCCTTACGGGAGGCTTTTCGAGTTTTAGAATCAAGAGGCCTGATTAAAAGTAAGGCCGGTGGAGGAAGATATGTTCGAAAGATAAGAAAAAATTGCTATAGTAATACAGAAAATATTATCTTAAGCTTAGAAAAATCTTCCATTTTAGAACTTTTAGAAGCAAGAGAGATTTTTGAGGTAAAAATTGCTAAAATCGCTGCTCAAAGAGCCACTCCCGAAGATATAAAATTAATTGAAATGGTTTTAAATAAAATGAACCAGAAAGAAAAACTGAAAGATGAGAAAAAAACAGAATCGGATACCGAATTCCATTTAGCCATTGCCAGCGCGTCTCATAATTTTGTCTTTGTTAATATAATAAAACTACACTTAGATCTGTTAAAAGATACTCGAGAGAAGACCTGGCAAATACCAGGGAGACGAGAAAAGCAATATCAAGAACACCAGGCAATATTGCAGGCCATTAAAGGACATGATACTAAAAAAGCCGGAGAAGCTATGCTGAAACATTTAAGAAACGTAAGAGAAGTTTTGGTGAAGATATAAAATTAGATAGAAAATTATTTTAAGAATTAGAAAAAGTAGAACAAAGATTAGGATATTCAAAGAATATTATTTAGTAAAAGTGAGGAGATTATACTATGAAAGAGATGAGAGTTCTATCACCAGTAGGGATGTTGGGATATGGCTTCCCAGCAGAATCTTTTCAAAAAGGTTTAGAAAAAAAACCTCACGTTATAGCAGCAGATGCCGGTTCCACTGATGCCGGTCCCCATAAATTAGGAGCAGGAGTGGGTATTGTAAGCGAAGAAGCAACCAAAAAAGACCTTACTTTAATGTTAGCAGCAGGTTGCGAACATGAAATTCCGGTTATTATCGGTTCTGCCGGAGGTTCCGGTGCCGAAGTCCATCTTAATTGGACTTCAGAAATAGTTAGAGAAATTGCTAAAGAGAAAAATTTACACTTTAAGATTGCCTTGATTCACGCGGAAGTTGAAAAAGATTATCTTGAAAAGAAGTTAGCCCAGGGGAAAATAAAACCTTTAGGTCCTGTTCCCGAATTAACTTCTAAAGATATAGAAGAAGCTACTCGAATTGTGGCGGTAATGGGAGTTCGCTCTCATATAAAAGCCTTGGAGATGGGGGCAGAGGTTATTATCGCCGGTCGTTCCAATGACCCGGCTATGTTTGCTGCTCTTCCCATTAAGGAAGGGTATAATCCCGGACTGGCTTTACATATGGGAAAGATTTTAGAATGTGGAGCTATGGCTTCTACCCCGGGGACCACCTCTGATTGTATGATGGCATATTTAAGAGAGGATTGTTTTATAGTAGAACCGACTAATCCCCTGCGAAGATGTATCCCCAGTACAGTAGCTGCTCATACTCTATACGAAAAATCAAGCCCACTTCATATTATTGGTCCGGAAGGGGTAGTTGATGTTACCGGATGTAAATTTGAGCAATATAGCGAAAGAGCAGTAAAGGTGTCGGGCTCCAAACTAAAGAAGAGCGAAACCATTAATATAAAATTAGAGGGGGCAAGCAAGGTAGCTTATCGGACTATATGTATCGCCGGCTTGAGAGACCCAATTATGATTAAACAGATTGATGAGTGTGAAGAACATGTTCGTGACACCGTACTTACTTACTTTAGTAATATTTCTTCGGAAGATTACAGCTTAATCTTTCATGTTTATGGAAAGAACGGAGTCATGGGAGAATTAGAACCTCGAAAAGAGATTACCTCTCATGAACTTTGTCTGATTTTGGAAGTTGTGGCCAAAGACCAGGAGCTGGCCAATACCATTTGTGCTTTTGCTCGGTCTACTTTAATGCATTGTTCTTATAAGGGACGCATTGCTACTGCCGGTAATTTAGCTTTTCCTTATGCTCCTTCAGATATACCTACCGGAGCAGTATATAGATTCAATATTCATCACTTAGTAGAAGTCGATGACCCCGATGAACTTTTTTCCATAGAAATGGTAGAAATTTAAAATAATAAAGAGTTTAAAAGGAGAATATATAAATGACTAAAGAAGTTTCGATTATAGATTTAGTAAAAGTAATCAGAAGTAAAAATGCCGGTCCTTTTGAGTTGACCTTCGATATAATTTTCAAGGATAAGGAAACTTACGAAAAAGTAAAGAGAACCAAAGTAATTACCAAAGAACTTATTGCCAAACTCTATCATATTCCCATTGAGAAAGTTCTTTATTTTGTAGAATTTGACCCCGCTAATGCCATAAAAGCAACTATTGTAAGACCGGTGGATTCAGGAAGCATCGGGGAGACCGATGTTTATGGGGCTCAACAACATGCCCCGCTTTTAGATATTAAAATACCTTATGAGGAATAAGGAGGAAAAAATGAAGAAAGATTTATCAGATAATCAGTTTTTAAATCAATGGTCTTCATTCTAACCAACAGGTCAGTGCCCCCAGCCAGTATTCTGGCACTTTTATCTTTATAATTATCCAATAAACTTAAAGCTTCGTTTAAGGTTTTGGGAGCTAAATATTCAAATTCCTGGGCTAAAATTTTGGTATTGGTCTGCAATTCTATCCCCTCCTTTCTGTACTTTTTGCTTCTTTTTCTTTTAAGGCTTTAAGAACTTTTTCTGGTATAATGGGAAGTTCGTAAAATCTAATTCCTATAGCATTGTAGATTGCATT
>NCRO01000393.1 GCA_002849045.2 Candidatus Sediminicultor secundus | reverse complement strand
TTAAGTTTTATTATAATTTATATGAGACATGTTATGAAAACAGAGGTAAGTCTATGAAAAAGGTTGTATTTTACTCGTTTGCTACTTTATTAATTATTATTTGGCTGATTCCATTTATAGCTGTTTTTTTTACCTCTTTCAAGACTATGGATACCCTTATGAGTACGCATAATTGGTTATTTCCCTCCAAGATATGGCATTTTGAAAACTTTACTATTGCTTGGGAAGATGGAAACATGAGGCAATACTTTCTGAATACTTTTATCATAACCATACCTTCCGTTTTAGGCGCCCTGTTTATATCAAGCTTAAGTGCTTTTGCTTTGTCCAGATATGAATTTAGGCTTTCAAAGCCTATACTATTGATCTTTATTGGTGGGATGTTAATACCATTTCAAATGCTATTGATCCCGGTGTATCGTTTATCTATAAAAATAGGAATATATAATAGTTTTATAGGTTTAATATTGTTTCATATAGCTTTTCAAACTGGTTTTTGCACATTTTTTCTTAGAAACTTTATGAAAACCATACCACAGAGTATATTTGATGCTGCAACGGTAGATGGAGCAGGACATTTCACAATATATCGAAAGATTGTTTTACCACTAATACTGCCTGCCCTGGCAGCACTTGGAGTTTTGGAATTCACCTGGATATGGAATGATTACCTTTGGTCGCTAATATTAATCCAAAGCGATAAGTACAAACCAGTTACACTTGGTCTAACCGCGATGCAAGGAGAATGGATAACACAATGGAATATGATAGCAGCAGGTTCTATAATAGCGGCTATAGTACCTTTAATATTTTTCCTTCTTTTCCAGAAATACTTTATTGAAGGATTGACAGCTGGGAGCATTAAAGGCTAAAGAAGATATGCCAAGAATGATTGTTAAGAGATTCTAATGATTTTATTTTGAGAATTATCGTACTATTTTACAAGGAATTATCGGTAAATTTTTATGTTTACCAGACATTTATTTTGACAATTTATTTTACATCCGGAATTATTGGTGACAGATCTTTGTTGGTTTAAACAATAAGAAATAATTGTATTTATCTTCTTTTGCTAGATATATTTATTGAAAGATTAACATAGTAGAACATATAGAAATAGGGAGGTATTTATTATAATGAAATACAGAAAAATATTGAATTTTAATACGGATTGGTATTTTCTAAATAAAGGTATAGAAAATGCAAAAAATATACACCCCGGTGATAATAAACTTGTAAAAGTTAATCTACCACATTCTAACAAAATATTACCCCACCACTATTTTGAGGAAAAGGATTATCAATTTATTTCTTGGTATTACCGCAATTTCTATATAAATGAAAAATATAAAGGAAAAAGAATAATTGTAGAATTCGATGGTGTTATGAGTGTCGCTGATGTTTATATTAACGAAGAGTTTGTTGGGGAGCATAAAGGTGGATATACCTCCTTTTCTTTTGATATTACCGATTATATAAATTATAATAAAACTTAA
>NCRO01000392.1 GCA_002849045.2 Candidatus Sediminicultor secundus | reverse complement strand
TCTTTTATGAGCGATTTTCTTGAATGTCAGGATTTATGTCACATTTCGAATCTTTTTTTATCTTAAAAGCTTCTGTAAGAATAATGAAAATACGATTGGTTAAGTTATATATATTTTTATATAAGCCATCACAGTATTCAAATATATCCTGTTCCATTAATAATTCAGAAAATAATTCTTTTAGATTATTATTGGCATTAGATTTTACATTTTTTGCATATGTTATATCCTGCTGAAAATAATAAGGCCACTCTCTGGGAAGGAAATGATAAAAATTACATTTTTTATCGTGTAATAAAAACCCACTGAAACGTCTAAAGTGAGCTTGTTTGTCTCTATATAACTTAAATAACTCATACCACTCATTATTACGTTCTGCAATAATATCCTCTTTTATAACACTTTTTATATCTTTAATATATTTATCTTCAAGGGACATAATTTTTACATTCGAATCATTGTTATTTTTATCCAAATCATCAACAACGTTTTTAATAAGGGTTGTAAATTGACCTCTACCCAATTTGCCCCAGGATAAAATTATAGCAATGGCTTCTGCAGTAGAATCAAAAATAGAATACATATTGATCATTAGTATCTGAAAGTATCTATAAAACATTTTTGTTGCATTTTTATCAAAAGCTTCCCCTTTTATTTCTTTAACAGGAGTATAAGAATCCTTATCATATTTCTTCATAAGATCTATCAGTTCGTAATAATCTTCGAAAGATGATTTTACTATCTCAATAGCTGCTTCTAGGTGAGGGAATAATATATTTTGATTATCGTTAAGAAATTTTGGACATTTATCAAGTGAAAAGTAATCCGCCGTAATATAAAACTTATACAATGATTCTGGAATAAATTCTTTTTTGTAAGCTAATTCCCAAGATTCGCTAGGCCCTTTTCTTAATAAAGGTGCTGATACAGCTGCAACTGCTTCTAAACAATCTTTAAGTTTCATTTGCCAAACTCCTCTACAATTTTTATTTCATTATCTGGCAAACCATATAATTCATATACCATTTTGTCAATCTGGCATTCGCCAGCTAGAGTCAAATATTGATAGGTTTGACCTCTTCTTTCTATTATTAGACTCCTCATTTTTTGATGAAAATTCCAAAGAATTAATGAGATGTGTCTATTTAAATTCCATCAGGATTCCTCACAAAATATCTTCTCTTAACAAGTACCCCGTTACAGACCCTCTTTTTACTAAAAAGTTCAGTATAATAACAATATCCTTTTTTATTTTTAGAAATTTTTTTATTTTTTGACGATTCGTTAAAATATACCTTCTGACGATATTTTCAATATAAAATATAGTATTTATCTCTAATTCCCCGGAAAACAAATTCTTGTTTCTTTTCAAAATACCACTTACCCAAAAAATTCCATCTTCTAAAAAATTACTACCAATATCATTAAGAACTTTTGAAATTGAGTATAGCACAGCGGGACAAGGTCCCATATCTTGAGCAACTTTTTTGTAGAATAATTTTTCTTTTTCCTTTAATGTATGCCATTCTTTTGCATCTTTTTTCCAATATTGCCATGCCAAAAGATAATTATATATGATCTCCTTTGTGTAATAATAAGAACTTCCTTTTTTACATATCTCAACTATTTTGGCATAAAAAGTATTCCAAACTATCCAAAACTCTTCGTATTGATTTAATCTACATTCTACAGAAATAAACTCTTGGAAAAAATCAGCCATATCCCTTGAATTGTTAAAATTATAAACAAATGGTTTTAAGTATGTTTCTATTTCTTCCCTTGAGGAAGTCAAAACAAAATAAGCAAATTTCTCTAAAAATCTTTGTTTTAGAGTATAATCAACTTTATCACCATCTGTTAAAAATCTTTTAGAAAATATAGGAAAGATATTTGCTATAAATATTTTATGGTCTTCGTTGTTAGTTTTTAGAGGTAAAAGTTCAAATGCTGTATTTAAAACTTTTAAACTTAATTGTTCCAGTTCCCCTACATCTTTATAAGTGATTTTATTCGAAACAATTTTATTTATTCCCTCCCCATATTGGTATACAAATCTTTTTATTACCTGTTCTTCTGAAAGTTCATAAATATTATTTTCATAATTTTCTTTACGTATTTTCTCTCTTAGTTTATTATAT
>NCRO01000391.1 GCA_002849045.2 Candidatus Sediminicultor secundus | reverse complement strand
GTCTTAAATAGGGCGATTTTAGTTAGGTGGCGTAGACCCGAAACCGAGTGATCTAACCATGGCCAGGGTGAAGCAGGTCTGATCGCCTGTGAAGGCCCGAACCCACTTATGTTGAAAAATGAGGGGATGAGCTGTGGTTAGGGGTGAAAGACCAATCAAACTCGGAGATAGCTGGTTCTCCTCGAAATAGCTTTAGGGCTAGCCTCAAATGTTTGCCTATGGAGGTAGAGCACTGAATGGACTAAGGACCCCACCAGGTTACTGAACCCAATCAAACTCCGAATGCCATAGGTTTATAGTTTGGGAGTCAGACTGCGGGGGATAAGCTTCGTAGTCGAAAGGGAAACAGCCCAGACCAGCAGCTAAGGTCCCCAAGTGCAAGCTAAGTGTGAAAGGAAGTAGAATTACCGAGACAGCCAGGATGTTGGCTCAGAGGCAGCCATCATTTAAAAAGTGCGTAACAGCTTACTGGTCAAGTGATTCTGCACCGAAAAATGTACGGGGCTAAAGTTTGCCACCGAAGCTCTGGATCCAGAATTTATTCTGGGTGGTAGAGGAGCGTTCCTTTATGGGATGAAGGGTAACCGTAAGGATACCTGGACTAAAAGGAAGTGAGAATGCCGGCATTAGTAACGATAAGGAGAGTGAGAATCTCTCCCGCCGAAAACCTAAGGTTTCCTGGGGAAGGTAAATCCGCCCAGGGTTAGTCGGAACCTAAGCCGAGGCCGAAAGGCGTAGGTGATGGACAACCGGTCAACATTCCGGTACTACCAGATTATCGCTTTAAGTGATGGGGGGACGCAGGAAGGTAGGTCAGCACGATAAAAGTTACGTGTCCAAGCCTGATATGGGAGAAGATAGGAAAATCCGTCTTCTATTAAAACCCTAAGAGGTGATAGGGAGCTGCTATGGCAGCGAACTGATCGATCCTACACTGCCAAGAAAAGCCTCTAAACAAGATAACCTGGTATCCGTACTAAAACCGACACAGGTAGGTAGGTAGAGAATACCAAGGCGCTCGAGATAACCCTCGTTAAGGAACTCGGCAAAATGACTCCGTAACTTCGGGAGAAGGAGTGCCCCGGTAGGGTGAGTTGATTTACTCATACAAGCCCGAAGGGGTTGCAAAGAAACGGCCCAAGCGACTGTTTACTAAAAACACAGGTCTCTGCTAAATCGAAAGATGATGTATAGGGACTGACGCCTGCCCGGTGCTGGAAGGTTAAGGAAGGAGGTTACCCCTCGTAAGAGGGGGAAGCTTCTGACCGAAGCCCCAGTAAACGGCGGCCGTAACTATAACGGTCCTAAGGTAGCGAAATTCCTTGTCGGGTAAGTTCCGACCTGCACGAATGGCGTAACGATTTGGGCACTGTCTCAACGAGGGACTCGGTGAAGTTGTAGTGTAAGTGAAGATGCTTACTACCCGCGACAGGACGGAAAGACCCCGTGAACCTTTACTGTAGCCTGATATTGAATTTTAGCATATCCTGTGTAGGATAGGTGGTAGGCTGTGAAAGAGGGGCGTTAGCCTCTCCGGAGCCATCCTTGAAATACCACCCTTGGTATGTTTGGGTTCTAACCTTTCGCCGTTATCCGGCAAAGGGACAGTATTTGGTGGGCAGTTTGACTGGGGCGGTCACCTCCTAAAGAGTAACGGAGGTGTCCCAAGGTCTCCTCAGTGTGGTTGGAAATCACACCAAAGAGTGTAAGGGCATAAGGAGGCTTAACTGCGAGAGAGACATCTCGAGCAGATGCGAAAGCAGGGCCTAGTGATCCGGCGGTAACTAGTGGATGTGCCGTCGCTTAACGGATAAAAGGTACTCCGGGGATAACAGGCTTATCTCCCCCAAGAGTCCATATCGACGGGGAGGTTTGGCACCTCGATGTCGGCTCGTCGCATCCTGGGGCTGAAGCAGGTCCCAAGGGTTTGGCTGTTCGCCAATTAAAGCGGTACGCGAGCTGGGTTTAGAACGTCGTGAGACAGTTCGGTCCCTATCCGTCGTGGGCGTAGGATACTTGAAGAGGGTCTGCCTCTAGTACGAGAGGACCGAGGTGGACGAACCTCTAGTGTACCAGTTGTCCTGCTCAGGGCATTGCTGGGTAGCTATGTTCGGTCGGGATAAACGCTGAAAGCATCTAAGCGTGAAACCCACCTCAAGATTAGGTATCCCACCTGGATTTATCCAGGGAGAGACCCCGGGTAGACTACCCGGTTGATAGGTCAGAAGTGTAAGGACAGTAATGTCTTTAGCTAACTGATACTAATAGGTCGAGGGCTTGATCGTTATATACCTTATACCTTTCTATAATTTTCCCGGTGGTAATGGCGGAGGGGTCACACCTGTTCCCATCCCGAACACAGTAGTTAAGCCCTCCTGCGCCGATGGTACTGCAGATTTTCTGTGGGAGAGTAGGACACTGCCGGGATTTTTTATTTTCTAGATTTTGTTGTATAATTTTAAATACAGTGATAAGTAATGAGTAATTAGTAATCAGTTTCCGGTCACAGGTTGCAAGTTACGAGTTTGCAGAGAGAAGTAGGGGCGTATTGTATACGTCCTCATACATAACGACTATTCACTAACGACTAGTTAATTGGAGAATTAATTTATTGGTGAATTAAGGAGGCATGCAATTTATGGAAATTTTAGTACAAAAATTATGTGATTGGATAGGAGATAAAGTAACTAAAGTAAAAGCTGAGGGAGTGGTATTTGGATTAAGCGGAGGCTTAGATTCTGCTGTAGTAGCAGCCTTAAGCTTAAGAATATTTCCCCAAAATACCTTAGCCATAATTATCCCTTGCCATAGTCTTGAAGTCGATATTAATGATGCTTTAGACTTTATTAATAAATTTAATATTCCTTATAAAATAATTGATTTATCAAAAGTTTATGATTCGTTCATTCATCTGTTAAATGATAAAGAAAAAAAGAAAAGTTTCAAATTAGCAGAAGCAAATATAAAACCTCGATTAAGAATGACAACTTTGTACTATTTTGCTAATAAATTAAATTATTTAGTTGTAGGAACCGGGAATAAGAGTGAGCTAATAATAGGATATTTTACTAAATATGGTGATGGAGGAGTAGATATTTTACCTTTAGGTAATTTATTAAAGAGTCAGATTAAAGAATTAGCAGAATATTTAGGTATCCCTAAAAAAATTATAAATAAACCTCCTTCTGCAGGTCTCTGGGAAGGTCAAACTGATGAAGAAGAAATTGGTGTAAGTTATAATCAGTTAGATGAGTATTTAAAGACAGGAAAACTAAGCAATAAAATATTTTTATTCGAATAGAATCGCTTCTTCTGGCAATTATAATTATAGTATAATTGGGGAAGAAGTGCAAGGGGGATTCGTATATCGTATCGCGTATATAGTATATCGTTAAGGATTAGTTAGTTGGTTGGTTAGTTACCTGGTTAGCTAGTTAAGAAAATAGAAAAAAGGAGCCAGAAAAAATTAGTATCGCGTATAGTGTATATGGTATAGCGGATAGCGTTTAGCGGATAGTAAATTAGTCGTTAGTCGCAAGTAAAACTCTTTGTAAAAACTTTTTACTCATCTAATCTAGTGGTTATATAGTCTTTTTGCTTTCAACTAAATACTATTCACTAAATACTAACTGACTAATTATCCTAATATGCTATTTGTATACTTTCTTTTCTCTTTCCCATCTTTTGTATTCGCCTTCTCTTTACTATACTATATACTTATATACTATTTAATAACTAATTTTAGAAAATTTAATCTTCCGATTTTTAAAATCATACCTTCTTCGACAGTCAAGTCAAGACTGGGGTCACTTACCTTTTCTCCATTAATTCTCACTCCGCCCTGCTCAACCAATCTACGGGCTTCACTTTTACTATCTACTACACCAGATAAGGCAACAAGCTTAATAAGCCAAATTTTTCCTTCTTTTAGATCATCTTTCTTTAAAATTAATTCTTTTATTTTTTCCGGATAAAGTTTATTTTTAAACACCTTTTCAAATTCTTCTTCTGCTATAATTGCGGCACTCTGCCGATGGTAAAGTTTAACAATTTCTCTGGCTAATCTCTTTTTCATATCCCGAGGATGTAAATCATTACTCTCTAAGCCTATTTTTATCTTATTGATTTCATCTAAAGAAACATCGGTCACCAATTCAAAGTACCTAACCATAAGATTATCAGGAACAGACATAACTTTGCCATACATTTCTTGAGGAGATTCATTAATTCCAATGTAATTATTAAGACTTTTGCTCATTTTTTCTACTCCATCTGTTCCCTCAAGAAGAGGCAGGGTGATAATAACTTGCGGTTCCTGATTGTATTCCCTTTGAATATCTCTGCCCACTAATAGATTAAATTTCTGATCTGTACCTCCTAATTCAATGTCTGCCTGTATAGCGACAGAGTCATAGCCTTGCATTAAAGGATACATAAACTCGTGGATACCTATCGGTTTACCTTCTTTGTATCTGTTTGAAAAATCATCTCTTTCTAACATACGGGCAACTGTATATTTAGAACACATTTTTAAAACTTCTGAGAAAGAAAGCTTTCCCAGCCAATGACTATTAAATACACATTCCTACTCTTATACACATCTGACGCTGCCG
>NCRO01000390.1 GCA_002849045.2 Candidatus Sediminicultor secundus | reverse complement strand
AGATGTGTATGAGAGACAGTTGTCACACTTCAAGAATATAGATTTACCTTATTGAATCACTACCAATGGTTAAAAGAATTAGTCTTTTTCAATTTTTCTACATCTTAATATTAATACGACAAAAAGTATATAAAACCCTTCTTTTTTTAAAAAATAGTTGCGAGATGAGATTGCCGCGCTTTCTTCGAAAGTTCGCAATGACAGAAGTTTAAGCAGGGATAACAAATGTAGTGTAGGGGTGTATTGCAATGCGCTTATTACTAACAATACTTACTTAACAAATGGGGAAAATGTATAAAACCTGTGGGAAAATACCTTCTTGAAAGCCTTGTAAAATAAAGGATTTTAGATATGACAAAAGTGTATTAAAATACTCTTTCCTACAATATTCTAACCATTCGATAAGACATTAAAAACCTCTGGACTTATGACTTGTCAGCCCTCTTATAAAAAGTGAGAAAAAGTTACCGAATTATTGAACTATCACAACCATCCCTATGACAACCAAAAACAGGTTTAATTCAATCGGTTGACAGATAATTTACCATTCCTTTTTTATTTTGCGATCTTTATAAAAATCGATTAACCTGCTGCGATCCTCCTGACAGTGCATGGTAAGTGCCAGGGTCATTTTTTGCCTGTTGCTCTGATAGTCAATAAAAATCCGATAATCCGGAGGAGATAAAAGTGCCAGAAAAGGATATTTCCTGGGAGGAATATCGATCTTCTCTACATCGGACCAGAGAATGCGAAAATTTAACTGGTTCTCTTCGCGTTCCGGTTGCTCAGTTCTCATAAAAGAAAAGAGCGATTTTTGCCGGGGAAAAGTCTGAAAATAAAAAGCACTCTCGGTATAGAATAAAATTCCCAGGATCGGTCCGGAAAAGTTCTGATAGCCACCGATAAACTCAGCCATATTCCTCCCCTCAATTTTTTCTCCAATATCCTCTTCCTTTTTCTTCCAGAACTGTTCCACATCTTTTTTGGGTAATCTTTTCAAAATAACCTCCTTCGATTACAGTATTACAGTAATACCTGACTTATTATATGAAGTTTAGATAGAATTAATCAAATTATTTTCTTAAATTGATTCTTTCAAGATAAGAAGAACGCATGCGGCTGGCTAATAATAGGGATTTAGGAACGGGTCCTCTCTCGGGGCATAAACAGGGAAATATGACAAGAGACCGTCCATATGACACCCTACAGTCTTCCTCTGATCTCCGTTCTTTTTCGAAAAGTCGGTCTTTCTTTTCCATAGGATTTTCTCTTTCATTCATTCGAATTTAAATTCTTTTTCTTTAAAGAGCTTCAGGCAGGCATCTACTATTTCCGGGTCATAGAGGATGCCTCTATTTTGTCTTCTTCTATAATTATCACAGCTGTACCAGTATTTTCAAATGTGGTTCGGTATTTCTCTTTTGATTCTACCAATTCAGCAATGAGTTGTTCTTTGGACTTTTTCGTATCTTTCATTTTTTTTAGATCTCCTAAAATAAAGAATCAGTCCTCATTTTACCTATTTTATTTTATCTATATGTACTCCTCCCATCATCATGCCCAATTCCTCAACACTGACTTTATTTCGCTTTACCACTCCCATAATCTTGCCCTCGTAGATAACTGCAATCCGGTCAGAGAGTGATAATATTTCGTCCAGGTCATCAGAAATAAGAAGAGTTGCTGTTTTTAATTTTGTCCTTTGTTCAATCAGTTGACGATGAACATATTCCGTAGCACTAATGTCTAAGCCGCGTGTAGGCTGAGCGGCCACCAGAACACTGGGCTTTCGGGAGAGTTCCCGTGCCAGGATTAATTTCTGGATATTTCCACCGGAAAGGCTTTTTAAAGAGGTGTAGCGGGAAGGAGTCCTAATATCAAAGTCACTTATCAGGCGTTCACTTTCCCTGGCAATGTTTTTAAAATTCATAAATATTCCCTTAGCATAAGGTTGGTGTATATGATCTTTAAGAATCAGATTTTCCTCTACGGTAAATTTTTGTATTGTCCCATCTCGCATTCGTTCTTCGGGAATATAAGAGAGACCATATTCGAGAAGCTGTGAAGGAGACCAATTGGTAACCTCAGTCCCCTTAATAAACACTTTACCTTTTGTGGGTTTGCGCAGACCTGCAATGACTTCTGCAAGTTCACGCTGGCCATTTCCCGAGACCCCGGCGATTCCCAAAATTTCGCCGGAGTATACTTCCAGGTCAATTCCCCGCAGGGCAGGACACCCCTCATCTCCCTGAACCCAAACTCCTTCCAAAGTAAGACCTGCTCTCCCAAGTTTTACTGAAGGATGTTCAACTTGAAAAAGAACTTCTCTCCCCACCATAAGGCGAGCAAGTTTCTCTTGAGTGGCTTCAGCAGCAGAAATAGTTTTCACTACATGACCATCACGCAGTATGGTTATGCGATCACTCAATGATAGAACTTCACGAAGCTTATGGCTGATAAAAATAATAGTATATCCTTTATTGAGCATACTCCGCAAGACGCGAAAGAGTTCTTCCACCTCTTGCGGAGTAAGAACAGCAGTCGGTTCATCTAAAATAAGGAGAGAAGCTCCGCGATATAAGATCTTTATTATTTCCACTCGCTGCTGCTCTCCTACAGAGAGTTGCCATACTTTTGCCTTCGGGTCAACATACAGCTTGTGAACTTTGGCCAGTTCTTTAATACGTTCCGAGACAATATCAAGGTCAAGAAGAAATTTTCGTGAGGACCGAAGCCCTAAGGCAACATTTTCTGCTACAGTAAGAGTGGGCACAAGCATAAAATGCTGGTGTACCATTCCAATCCCCAGTCGAATTGCATCCAGCGGAGAACGAATGTTAACTAATTTTTCGTTAACATAAATTTCGCCTTTATCCTGGTGATATATGCCATAGAGAATTTTCATCAAGGTACTTTTTCCGGCTCCATTTTCGCCAAGTAATGTATGAACTTCCCCGGCACGGACATCAAAATCAATTCGGTCATTCGCCAGCACACCCGGGAACTGTTTAACTATTCCCCGCATCTCTACTTTTTCGACCCTGGTTAAATTTGTTATTTTAGATGTATCTCTTTTCATATCAGAATGAAGATCAGAGCTCTGCATGGGCACTCTTAATCTTTCTTTACTTCTCTAATTTGACCTCAATCTTTCCCATGACTATATCCTCAATAGTTTTACCTACAAACGCTTGGTCATTTACAATAATTTTAAGGCCGCCGTTAGCTAAGCTAAGAGTAAAGATTTTACCTCCTTTTTCTCCTTTTTTAATCATTTCAATCATTGGTCTGAGTGCAACTGCCCAAACAACATCTACACTTGCGACCACATTCTGAGGAGCAAGGGCAGATTGGTCAACATCATATCCGAACCAGAGAGCCCCTCTCTGCTTCACTACTCCGATTGATCCGACTGTCATCTGTGACGTTCCGGTAAGAACATCTGCTCCGGCATCAATATGAGTCTGTGCTGCTTCGGAGGCAAGGGCAACATCACTATATGAGCCAATCCAGGTTACATTTACTTTAGCATCCGGTTTTACTGATTTTATCCCTAACTTAAAACCTTCGGTATAGCGTTTGGCATCACCGGTCTCAATCGGACCGATTACTCCATAAACATTACTCTCGGAAAGTTTTGCTGCCAGGACACCGTTAACATAACCGCCTTGTTCAGCTAAAGGTTCATAAGCAAATATATTAGTGATTCCAAGATCAGTAAAAACATTAGCGGTAGAGCCCCAGGCAAAACTTGTATTGGGGAAATCAGGAGCAATATCTGTTAAAGAGGCACCATACTGCGAACCATGGGCAATTACCAGATCATAACCCTCGCTGGCATAGTCTCGAATAGCAGCAGCAGCGTCTGCTACTATAAACATGCTCTCCGAATAAACAAACTGAAATTCTTCCTTACCCATCTCTTCTTGAATTGTAAGCAGAGCTTCGTACATACTCTGGCTCCAGGCAAAATCATTAATAGAGCTTGGCATAATGAATGCTACCCGGAAGGCTTTCGCATTTGCTCCGAATCCAAGAGACAAAACCAGAATACTTATCATAATAATAATTATTATATTTTTTTTACACTTCATCATTTTATTCTCCTATCTTTTTATTTTAGAGTACAAAAAAACATTTTTCTTTTAAAGCTTTTTGTTTTATTCACCACCTCCTCTTTTATTATTCCCCCCGCTCAAAGGGTTTGTTTAATGCCGCAGGTGGATGTATACGGCGTTTAGCCATTGCTGCGAGTACTATGATAGTAACAATATAAGGCATCATTAAGGTAAAATCAGAGGGAATATTAATCCCTTTTACCTGAACCCATATTTGAATAGCATTTACAGTGCTGAATAGAAGCGCACCGATGAGAACGGTTTTCGGTCGCCATGCTCCAAAATATACCAGGGCAACGGCAATAAAGCCCATCCCATTAGTTAAATTTTGCTGAAATACATTAAGCAGTGCAATAGAGAGAGATGCACCGGCAATCCCCGAGAGCACTCCACCCAATATTACCGTTAAATAACGGATGCGCACAATATTAACCCCTAATGAATCAGCTGCCTCCGGGTGTTGCCCTACAGCTCGAATACTAAGGCCCAAAGGTGTCTTATTCAATATAAACCAGGAGATAGGAACCAGGGCAAATGCACCATATACCAGGATATTTTGCTGGAAAAAGATTTCGCCTACAATTGGAATGTTAGAAAGCAAGGGGATAGACAAAGGAGAAAAACCGCTTACTGTTTGTACTGTTCCTATCATAGTTCTAAACAAAAGACTACTTAATCCGAGTCCGAATATATAAACTCCGATTCCGCTGATTCCCTGCTCGGCTTTTAAGGTAACATTAATAAAGGCAATCAAAAGCCCAAATATCCCTCCGACCACTATTGCTACCAATAAACCAAGTATAAGATTACCGGTCTTAAGAACCGTATAGAAAGCACTAAAGGCTCCCATAAGCATAACACCATCTACCCCAAGATTAAGGACACCGCTCAACTGCCCAATCGTTTCCCCAATGGAAGCATATAGATATGGTGTTGCAAGGCGAATTGCAGATCTTGCTATTCCGATAATAATTACTTCCATTATTTGCTCTCCATTTTATTTTTATTTTTAGAAATATTTTTCACTTTTGCAGTTCGTTCCATCCGCTGAGTCTGACTGCGACGCAGATACTCGCTTCCTACTACAAAGAGTACAATCAGACCGTTTAAAGCGCCAATTAATGCAGAAGGCACTTGCACTACTCTTTGCATCTTATTTGCTCCGGTAAGAAGCGCTCCTAATAACAGGGAAGCCGGGATTGTCCCAATAGGGTGAAGCTGACCAAACA
>NCRO01000389.1 GCA_002849045.2 Candidatus Sediminicultor secundus | reverse complement strand
TTGCAATTTACAAATTATCTAGTTGCTTGGTTACCCAGTTTTACAGATTTGTCGGTTAAAATTAAAACCTTTAACAAAGCAACCATATAACTAATTCTTAGCGAGATACGATTCACGAGATAGAGATACGAATTCACGTTCTCGGAAATGCCCTATAATATTCCTCACTAACCCATTTTCTACTTACATGAGTATAAATTTGAGTAGTAGAAATATCTGAGTGTCCCAATATTTCTTGAACTGACCTGAGATCTGCTCCATTTTCCAATAAATGAGTTGCCAAAGTATGTCTTAAAGTATGTGGAGTGACCTCCTTATCTATCCCCGCTTTATGGGCATATAATTTTACTAAATAAAATACCCCCTGGCGAGAAAGTCTTTTTCCCCGATTATTTAAAAATAAAGTATCCTCATTCGGATTTTTAACTAATTTTGGTCTCACCCTATCTAAATACAAAACTAAAGACTGGTATGCTTTGCTTCCAAAGGGAATAATCCGTTCTTTGGCGCCTTTCCCCAGACACTTTAGCATACGATTTTCCATATTTATATCATTAATTTTTAAATATATCAGTTCAGACACTCTCATGCCGGTAGCATAAAAGAATTCTAATATTGCCTGGTTTCTTAAGCCCAAATCATCCTTAAAATTAGCTTTATCTAACAAAAGATTTATCTCTCTCGAACTCAGAACATGGGGAAGTTTTTTACTCACCCGGGGGAATTCAATCAGACTGGTGATGTCTTCCTTAATAAGACCTTCCATTAATAAAAAGCGATAGAACATCTTCACTGCTACTAAATTTCGAGAAATTGAATTAATCTCTAAACCTTTTCCTCTTAAATAAACAAAATAATTATTGACTAAAACTTTATTAGTCTGATTAAAAGAACTAATCTTCTTCTTTTTTAAAAAATTAATATACTTTATCAGGTCATATC
>NCRO01000388.1 GCA_002849045.2 Candidatus Sediminicultor secundus | reverse complement strand
ACCGGGTTAGGGATATGTGAACAAACTTCGGCTATTTTTTTTAACTCTTTTTTTCTTTGAGGATTTATCTCGGTATCAGCCATCTCTAATGCCTTTTCGGCATAACGCTCGGCAAAGCTGATTATAGCTTTAGCACAAATAAGCATGGCTTTTAATTCTTCCTGTTTATCATAAGCTTCGGGGTCATTTAAATAATCGAGATTCTGTATATTTTTTTCTATATCCTGGATAAAATCAGAAAAGCCTTTATGATATATCTTATCATCAGCCACCGTATGTCCGGGGGCTCTCTGCTCCATAAATTCGGTAAATATTCCGGCTGTGTAACAATCTTTCCACTCCGGAGTCATCTCTTTAAATATTCTACTGCGTATTGACCTGTTTTCCCAATAAGGAATAATCTTCCCTTTTTGAATTTCCTTTACTTTCTTATTTGCTGTAAAAGAAATTTTCTTTCGATTATTAATCAGTTCAAGGTCTTCAAGAGTATGGCAGCATAATTCGGGAAAGGTGGGAGTTGCCCTGGGAGCTTCTCCTCGCTCTCCTACAATAAGTTCTCCCTCACCAATACATATACTTTTATTTTCCAATACATATTTAAAAGCTAAGGCACGAAGAACAGGAACCGAAACTGTTCCCTCATACCTCTTATATGCCTCAGTTACTAAACTTGCTCGCTGGATAGAAATATAAGGTTGAGTATCTAAACTTTCCTGTCTTAATTTTTTCACTCTTTCATTCATATAGATTAACCTCTTAATTTTACATTCAAATTAAACTTCTTTAAAATTGCAGATACCTCGGATATTTTTTCTTCCGAAGGAGGTTGGGTAGTTGCTAACTTATAAGTCCTTCCCAATCTTTTGTATTTATCTATGCCTATATAATGATAAGGGAGAATATTCACCTGAGTTATCTCTAAGGAAGATAAAAACTCTCCTATTTTCCTGATGTTTTGATAATCATCATTTATTCCAGGGATAACCGGAAAACGAATAAAGATATTATTGTGTACAGAGGAGAGTTTCTCTAAATTTTCTAAAATTATCTCATTGGATACCCCGGTATATTTTTTATGCCTTTCATTATCCATCAATTTTAAGTCATAGAGAAATAGATCTACTTTGGGGATTATTTTGTCTAAAATTTCCCAGGAAATATATCCGGAGGTATCGACTGCGGTGTGAATCTTCTTTTCTCTGCAACCATTTAGGAGTCCCTCTAAAAATTCAGATTGCCCCAATGGTTCCCCACCGGAGAAAGTCACTCCCCCGCAGGATTCTTCATAAAATACTAAATCTTTCTCTATCTCTTTTATAATCTCTTCGGCAGTTAGTTTTTCCCCTATCATTTCCCGGGCTAAAGCCGGGCATTTTTCTATACACTTTCCGCAAAGAATGCATTTCTCTTTTTCAGTAACCGGAATACCATTATTTATCTGAATAGCACCAGAAGGACAAGTCGTAGAACATGCTCCGCAGCCTATGCATCTATCTCCCCAAAATACCATTTCCTGCTCGCTTAACTGGCTTTCGGGATTTTGGCACCACCAGCAATTAAGCGAACATCCTTTTAAAAAGACTGTGGTACGGATACCTGGTCCATCATGAATCGAATACCTTTGAATATTAAAGATTATTCCCGTAGTCATGGGAACAGACTTTGTCAAAGGACCGTCCCCTGACAAAGTTGAATGATTTTTTGGGTGATTTTTTCAGGAGTAAAACCAAAATATTCAGCTAATTGCTGAGCCGGAGCACTCTTACCAAAAGACTTCATAAACACTGTGTAATAAGAATCGTTTAATAACTGATACCAGCCCTGTCCGGTATTAGCTTCAATCACTACCCGAAGTGCGTCTTTGGGTCCCAGGACCTCTTCTATATATTTTTTCTCCTGTCTTAAGAATTCTTCCCTGTCCGGAACAGATACCACCCGACCGGTAATACCGTTCACCTTTAAGATAAGGTTTACTTTTACGGCTATCGAAACTTCACTACCGCTGGCCATTAATACTACCTGGGGCGCTTCTTTTTCTTTATGGGATATTACATAGCCACCCCGGGAGAATTCTTTTGTACCACGGCATTTTTCCAGATGAGGTAAATTCTGTCGGGATAAAACCAGGGCAGTTGGACCTTCTACCCTTTTTAAAATTTCCTTCCAGGCTAATTTGGTCTCTTCTTCATCGGCAGGTCTGATGACTTTTAAATTAGGTATCATCCTTAAAGATTCAAGCTGCTCCACCGGTTGATGAGTCGGGCCATCTTCTCCTAGCATTATAGAATCATGGGTAAAAATATAGATTACCGGGAGTCCCATTAAAGCAGCCATTTTAATTGCCGGACGCATATAATCAGAAAAAACAAAAAAGGTGGAACAATAAGGTCTAAATCCCCGATGAGCAGCAATACCATTAGTAATCGCTCCCATAGCATG
>NCRO01000387.1 GCA_002849045.2 Candidatus Sediminicultor secundus | reverse complement strand
ATAATAAATAATGTAAAATATTATAAAACTAATAAATTCAAAATTTCCTCTCTTATCAATTTAGACAAGGTATAGAAAAATAGGGGAGCGAAGTATCTTTTTCATGAAGTTTATAAAAATATAGGAAAAGAAAATAAAGAAGGAGAAAAGCTAAGATGAAAAAAGATAAGGAAACTTTAGAAAGTTCCGAAGCACAGGATGAATTAAAGGAACTGGATAACCTGGAAGATACATTAGAAGATGAAGATTTGAAAAAATTAGATTAAAAATTCAAGAGGAGGAAACAATATGGTATTAGAAGCAATTAAAAAAAGACAGAGTGTTCGAAGTTATCAGGACAAAGAAATTCCAGAAGATGTATTACAGCAGGTATTAGAAGCAGGCAGGTTAGCCCCGTCAGCTAGTAATAAACAGCACTGGAAATTTATTATAGTAAAAGATGAAAATTTAAGAAAAAAATTAGTCCCAGCTTGCAAGAATCAAGAATTTGTAGGAGAGGCTCCGGTGGTTATAGCCGGGTGTGGGACTGATCCTGATTATGTGATGACCTGTGGAGAGCATAGCTACTCTATTGATTTGGCTATTGCTCTGGACCATATGAGTTTAGAGGCAGCATCCCTGGGATTGGGGACCTGCTGGATAGGGGCTTTCTATCAGGATCAAGTTAAAGAAATTTTAGGTGTACCAGAGGATGTGAGAGTTGTGTCTCTTATGCCTTTAGGGTATCCTAAAAAATTAGGAACTAAGACCAGGAGAAAACCTTTATCGGAAATTGTCTGTTACGATAAATATTCTTCATAGACTTTGTCAGGGGACGGTCCTTTGACAAACTTTTTTAAAGTACAATTAAGTTAAGGAAGTAAGCATAAAAAGGGCAGACGTAAGGTCTTCCCTTTTTATGCTTACTTTTTATTTAAATAAGAGATTTAATCTCACTTCTTCATTAAATTCCCTTTCTATTTCTCCCTCTATCTCTTCAATAATAAATTCGCCTGTTGTGCTAATTATTGCAGAATTTAGGTGTCCTCCGAAAGAATTATTGTTCGAATCGGATATAGTAATATGTAAATGAAGATATATTTCTCCATTCATAGTAGATATATTTCCGATTAAGTTAGTAATTTCATAATCTCCTATTAATTCTTGAGAAAAATATTCTTTAGTTTTAGCTTTAAAAGACCCAACAGTTACCCTTCCGGTTCCTCCCACACCGCTAACCGAACCTAATTTTATTTTGTTTTTTTCACAAAGCTGTTTTAAAGTTTCAACAATTTCTTCTCCTTTATCAATTCTTACCACCCATTTATTTCCGAATTTTTTTAATTTCATGTTTTATTCTCCTTTTTTCTTTTATCCCTTAAATATTTATCTATATCAGTAATAGCTTTTTCTGTTATCTTACGACTTATATTCTGGGATATTTTAAAGATTATGTTCTCTGTACTATTAAATCTTAGATCTTTAATAGGAATTTTAATTTTGACCTCGTGAAAGATCATGGTTATAGTACTTTGGATGTAGTTTACCTCCTTTGTTAAAAAGAGTTTTTGTTTATATAGATAAGCCCATACCTTTTTCTTATTCCTTTGTAATTTTTCTAAACTACCCCACTAAATTTTGCACTAACTTTTTACCGGGACTCCATAGGGGCCATCGACTAAATAGGCTATTCTTATTTTTTCTTGTCCAGCGCTTTTTAATTCACACATTGCTGCTTCCACCGCTTTTTCAATCACTTGAGCAGCATTCTTAAAATTACCTTTGTATCTTTTGGATCTGGGAAGAAATATGTTTCCATCAACACCAGGAATAATTTTGTAATCATTAAAAGAAAGTCGAGGACTGTAATAAATAAAATTCTCTGGAGGAATTTTGGAAAACAAGCGAGTCCACATTTGCACCTGCCATTGATCAGGAATAAAAGTCCAATCAGGTGATAAAATCAAATGATTAAATTGTTTTGCTCCTATTATTTTTAATAGATGTAAAACTGCTTTATATTTCTCGCTGCCAATTAAATCCTTATCATCATTATTTGCTATCATAATTAATTTACCATTGGGTTTTAAAGCCGGGATAGCAACTACTGCAGCTTTGGCTGTTTGGTATTGGTTAATGCCTACAAAGCCAGCATGAGTAACAACAATATCATATTCTTTATCCAAGGGTATAGTAACGTATTTTATTATCTGTTTTACTGCTTGTTTATGAGCTTCTTCTAAATCTCCGGTAAATACTCCCGTTAGCTTAAAATCTTGGTCAAGAGTAACATTGAGAATATAATCTGCTCCTGCTTTCTTAGCTACTTCTAAAGCCTCTTGGTGACAGGGATTATCATTTATAATTAAGTCATTAGCCTTCGGAGAAGCTAACATAGGTGCCCCGTGGAATATATAGATGCTTTCTTCTCCTATGAGTCCCGGACAGATTGATTTTCTTCCTCCTGATGCACCGGCTATAAAATGTGTTTCTACTAAACCGGTAAGTATTTTAATATCTGCCTCCGTATAATCACGATTAATATATACTGTACTGCCACGAATAGTCTTGCCTAAATATGCTAAATTATTTTTGTCTCGACAATTATGGTTTTTTATGGGAATTCTATAGTCAAATACCCGAGGATCCAACATCTCTCTTAATTCTTTTTCGGATAATGGTCGATGAGTACCGGTGGCTACTAAAATAAGAATACGGTTATTAGAAATATTTTTAGCTAAAAGTTTTTCAATAATTGGCCATAATATTCCTGATTCACCTTTGTAAGGGACAGGACGAGTATTATCCGAAATTACTATTACTGTTTTTGCTTGTGGATTTTTCTTTAGTTTTTGCTCAATAGTTTGATCCAAACTTGGGCTACTTATAGAATCTATCAAAGCTTTTTGAATAAAAAAAGCAGGATTGCTAAGTGATTTGGGTTGTTCAGTGGATAAAATTTCTATATTGTCTGGAAGATTTACTTCGATCATTTCTTTCCCTAATTTTATAGAAATTCTTTTCATTTTCCATACCTTTTATTCTTTTATTTGAGTTTTCTTATATGTATATAATCTATCTGAATGTTATATTCAATGATATCACAACCTGGAAGACTTTTCATTATCTTCGGAAAAAGTTTTCTTAAGTACCCCCGTAGGCCGGGATTTAGGATACGGCGGCGATATTTTTATTTTCTATTAATTTGTCCTGAGCTACGCACAAAATAAGTTTGACGCAATGTTATTTTCTGATATAATATAATATAACTTGTCAGACAATATAACAAACAAGACAAATAATGTATAAAAGGAGGTGGTTAACAAGACATATCTCTGGTTTTTCCTTTTGTTTGAGGAAGAATGAAAGTATTTTAGCTTATATTTGACCAGTTTTAAAAATTATGTTAAAAGGAGTGTTTAAAAATGAAGAAATTGAATTGCGCGATAATGATTAATTTTATTTTGATTTTTGCATTGTTATTTAGCGTAACTATCAGTGGACTGAGTGCCGATAAAGTGATTAATTGGAGACTACAATCAATGTGTGCAGCCGGCGATTTTGGATTTGAGGGTGCTAAAAAGTTTGCCGAACAAGTGACCGAAGCCAGTGGCGGACGTTTGGTGGTTAAAGCCTTTACTGCTGGAGCCATTACACCTGCAGGAAAAGAGTTTGATGGAGCGATTGCTGGCTCTGTGGAGGCAGCACATGTATCTGCTGGTTGGGCCGTTGGGTATGTTCCAGCTGGTGTTTTTTACACTAACTGGGTAGGCGGTCATACCGGTAATCAGCTGATGATGTGGCTGGAATATGAAGGGATAGAATTGGCTCGAGAATTATATGAACCCATTGGTGTATACTTTGTTGACCAATTGACAGTACATCCTGCAGAGGTTTGGTGTCATAGTATAAAAC
>NCRO01000386.1 GCA_002849045.2 Candidatus Sediminicultor secundus | reverse complement strand
TTGCCAGTACTCCCAAACACATTCCTGCAAAGACAATTAGAGTTAATTCAGCGTAGATGTTTGTTGTGGTGTGAGGAATGACCTGACTTATTAATTTTATTTCAGCCACTCCTTCAGTAATTTTTTTAACAAGAAGGATTAAAATCAGTAAAAGACAAGCACAGAAAATCAGCGGAGATTTACTTTGCAAGGCTTCCTTAAGTAGATATTTTAGGTTGAGTTTTCCTTNNTCAGCAATATTTGTCAAGATTTTTTGTTTGGTTGGGGAGGATATGTCATATCCTTTTTTAGTAGGATAGAAGGTTATGGTAGAGCGGCCTAATTTACTCCATTCATAATTGTCTGATTCTGGTATTATATATTCTACTTCCAGGAGGCCTTCTTTGTGGAGTAATTGTAACATATCATAGGCGGTCCATTTGCTTACTCCCATTTTTAGGGCAACTTTCGAATAATGGACAGAAGAGCCTTTCTGTTGGCATAAATCTATTAAGGTTTTTAAAAATTCTCTTTGTCTCGTGGTAATTTTCATAATAAAAACCTCCCAAAAGACCCAAAAAGTAATTTAAAAAAAAATTACATCTTTACAAATTCATTATACTACTTAATTAAAACTTTGCAAATTTTTAGAAAAGGTTGACGAAGGGAGATTGATTTTCTATAGTCAATTTATGATATTTATTTTAATAATATTTTTATTAAAATAAAAGGTGCCATAATCAAAAATTTGTATTATAATAAATAATGTAAAATATTATAAAACAAATAAAATCAAAAT
>NCRO01000385.1 GCA_002849045.2 Candidatus Sediminicultor secundus | reverse complement strand
TATTTTATAAGGGTTTGAGTGAGACTTTTCTCAAAAAGAAGGATTTTTAAATCTTTTGTCGAATTTAAAGACATAAGAAGAAATTTTAAAAACATTCCACAGGAGAGTAAAAAAGAATGAGTGAAATTCTTTTAGAAAAACTGAAGGCCGAAATGAAGATTGAACCCGAGAAGGTAGCTCTTTCTTTGGAGAATTTCATTAGAGAATATACCGAAAAATTAGAAAGAGAGGAAGTAATATTAGGATTAAGCGGGGGTATTGATTCGGCAGTTATTGCGGCTTTGTGTGTGCGGGCACTTGGCCTGAAGAAAACTTTGGCTTTGATTATGCCGGAAAAAGATTCGAAAAAAGAACACACAAAGGATGCTCTAAATTTTACCCGGGAACTGGGGATTGAAGCAAAATTGATTGATATCACGTCTTATCTTGAAGGACTTGGCGTATATAAACTGTTTCCTTTGGATAAACTTCTTTCTTTAGGGAAATTAAAAGGAACTTTAGTTAAAAAAGCATATCGTTTTTATGAAAGAAAGACCGGGAAGATTCCTTTTCTGGAAAGTCTTTCAGGTTTTAAGGATAAAGAATTTAACTCTTATCTGGCTAAAGGCAATGCCTATTATCGAGCAAAACACAGATTAAGAATGATATTACTCTATCTTTATGGAGAACGGGAAAATAGATTAGTAGTAGGGGCAGCCAATAAGAGTGAATATAAAATTGGATATTTTGTGAAACATGGTTGTGATGATGCCACTGATATTATGCCTCTTCTGAACTTATATAAAACTCAGGTAAGAGAACTCGCTCGATATCTAAATATCCCTGCAAGAATTCTAAATAAACCTCCTTCACATGATATTATACCAGGTCTTGCTGATGATGAAGAGGTAATAAAAATTTCTTACGAAAAGATGGATTTAATTTTATTAGCTTTAGAAAAAAGATGGAAACTTTCAGATATAGTTAAAGCTCTGGAAATAGAAGAGGATGAAGTTATTTATATAAAAAATTTAATCCAGAAATCAGAACATATGCGAAAAATTTATGTACCTTAAATAGGTTTTAGTAGGCAGGGATAATTTTGGAC
>NCRO01000384.1 GCA_002849045.2 Candidatus Sediminicultor secundus | reverse complement strand
GATATACTGCTGTCACCTCATTGCCACATTGTTTCTTTGTCTTCCTTATACGCTTCCACTTTCTTTTGGATTACTTCCTCTGACTTTTCCATATCTAAATCTTTTGTTTCAATAGCAAAACTGGCTAAGCGCCCCTGCCATAAAATTCTTAATATCTCTAAAATATCTTCTTTTCTGTCTCTTTTCTGTTCGTAATAGTTTAAACTATAATATACTATTTGGGCCCATAAATCTATAGAAAAATTAAAGTCCTCCACACCAAAACTTTCAGATATTTTATCTAAAGAAGATGTTATCTCTGCTGGTAAGAAAAAATTCTTTCCCTTTATTGTCTCTTCATATCCAGATTTAAAATCGTTGATATACCCTGATATATCCATAACCACCTCTTTAGGTGTTTCAACTTCTTTTATTCCAATCCTCTCTACACTTTTATCTCCCACTTTTCTTTTAGAAAAATCTTTATAAAAAATGGTTAAGTCCAAAATGCTTCCTGTTACCTGATTGAACATAGGAACTAATAATACTTTGGGGTCTTTATAATCTTTGGTGGAGTCATGACTCTTTATTCCCAGTTTCGCTTCTATCATTTTCATATCTTCACAAGCAGCTACCGTAGTAATAAATATATCTATTCCAAATTCAGCCGGGAAAAGAGGGTGAACTAACACTTTTTTCACCATTTTAGCGGATAAGCCATATTCTCCCCCAATGGGTTGTCTGATAGAAATCCCGTAAAGTGCTCGAGTCAGAGGATAAGCCAGATGATTGGTAATTACTCCATCATATTTATGTCTTGCATAAAAGGGAGCAACCAGATCGTGTCCGGTTAATATAGGCTGAACTAAGTGTTTTAACCATTCCGGTGTTATGCTGGTAAGATCACCATCTACCAAAGCTACTGCCTCTGCTCCTACTTCTTCTGCCTTAATAAATATGGTTTTTACTCCGTTCCCCTTTCCGATTTTTCCAACTTGATCCAGTACCATCTTCTCTGTTCTGGTTACAGTTTTATTAGCCCTCTCTTTGGTATGGTCTTTAGAAAAACCATCTGAGACTATAATTAAACTTTTCTTCTCCGGAAAATAGTCATTCAGACCCTGGTCAACTACTTTAATCACTCCCTCAATGGTATCTTCAACATTTTTAGTGCAAATACCTACTACTATATTTACTTTATCTTTCATTACAAATCTTCCTCTTTCTTTTTACTATATATTAAATCTGCTTCTTTAAGTGATTCCAAAGAACCTATATCAAACCATCTACCTGAAAATACAAATCCGAAAACTTTTTCTCTCTTGATTAACCACTTTATAAAAAATCCTATGGCATCAGGATTTTCTCCTTTGTCCAAATAAGTAAAAATACTTTTTACTCCTTCTGCAGATAACATATAACAGGCGGTAGAAACCAGGGTAGAAGGTGGATTTTCGGGTTTTTCTAAAAAATCTATTATCCTCATTTCCTCATCGACCTTTGCTACTCCATAGCTTCGGGCTTTCTGAATAGACTTTAGATCATATAAGGCAACTACATTTCCTTTTTTTTCTCTATAGTAATAAATTAAGTCTCTTAAATCAAATTCAAAGAGATTATCCCCTCCGATAATCATTAATTCTTCATCAATATTTTTTTCCCGTATTACATATCCTAATGCTCCTACCGACCCTAATTTATCTTTTTCTGATAAAGTTGGTTCAAAGATCAATTCAATATCTTTTAACGATTTATATCCTATTAACCATTCTTTGAAATTTTGTTCAAATTTTTCATTGGTAGATATTATAATCTTGTCTATTTCTTCTTGGACTTCTAACTTCTCTACAATATACTCAATCATTGGCCTTCCCCCGACCGAAAGCAGTTGCTTAGGTTTATTTTTAGTTAAAGGCCAGAGTCTTTTGGCATATCCACCAGCTAAAATTATTGCTTTCATACTTA
>NCRO01000038.1 GCA_002849045.2 Candidatus Sediminicultor secundus | reverse complement strand
TTTCTAGGTATGGAGAATTTTATAATTACTTTATAAATCTTTGTAATTCTCAAAATATAGATTGTAATTCCTTACCTTTTATAGATTTAACAAGGAATATTTCGGATTGGCTTAAATTAAATCCAATAGAATCAACCTAATAGTAAACAATAAATAGAGAAAGGGGTACTATCTCAATAATTCGGTAACTTTTTCTAATTTTTCGTAATGGGTCTGATAAGTTTAGGTTCCCAATGTTTTTTAAAATGATTAGAATATGACAGGAGACAGTTTTTTATTAAACTTTTATCATATTTTAAGAAATTATATTATGTCAAACATATAGATTCACTCCTTCTATATACTATGCATAATTTAGAAATCTCATCGTATACCACGGCCAAAAATACACAATTCCCATTGTACAACCTAATAAAGAAATAGTATAATTTTAATAATTTATTTAACAGTATTACACAAATTAATTCAAGGGATAGGAAGAATTGAAAATGAAAATATTAGCAGTGGATTTCGATGGCGTCATTAGCGATAGTGCCTTAAAATCTTTATTTGTAAGTCACAATGCCTATTGTAAATATTTTGGTTCGGAAGTAAAGAAAAATTTTGGAGGGGAATTATTTACTTTTGATAATTGGGAAGAGATGAAAAAACAATATAAAAAAGAAATGGATTATTACCACCATTATTGTAAAATTTGTCATTGAGTTGGGGAAATAATTTCAATTTTTTTTCTTTTCAATATATCGAGATATTCATTTGGTAATGGTTTGTCTGTTATTATCGA
>NCRO01000383.1 GCA_002849045.2 Candidatus Sediminicultor secundus | reverse complement strand
GTGCTGTTGTCTGTCTACGTGTGGTTGTTTGTGTTACGCATTCCTGGCTCAACGCGATTTATGTAAGGTGTATCGTCGGCAGCGTCAGATGTGTTTGAGAGACAGGGTGTTAATATGACCTCTAATGGTAGTTTGGTACTTGTATTAATCACCATTTTTGCTTTGAACCCGAGAGCTACAAAGTTTTTAGTAATTAATTTTAGATTAATTTTATCTTTGGAGTGCTTTTGTTTTTGATTATACTTACACCTGCTTCCACTGCAATTGCAACTTTTCTTTTTACTATTATTAGAATATACTATTATATGGATAATGTTGCGACTTATATTTATTTTATTTATTACGGCAGCAACTACTGTTTGGGCTATTAAGCGGTGTAAGATTTTATAATAAACATCTTTTCCAATTCTTTTCCTGAAGTAAGAAAAAGTAGAATGAGCGGGGGTTTTAAGAAAGTTATTAAAACCGCAAAGGACGCAAAAACGCGAGTCAAATTGTAAGTTCTCAGCCAATCTTCGGTTTGATTTTGCTTCACCCAACCAGATTAAAAGTTGAGCTTTAAATAGAGACACCGGGTCATAAATTAATTCTCTACCGGTGACGTATTTATCTTTGATTATAGGATAAATAAAGCTCCAGTCTATGGATTCAAAAATAATCTTTAGAGGATCATCTTTTTTAATTTTCTGGGAAGCTTCATAAGTAATGAAAGAAAGCTGCCGACCTTTTGCCTTTTTCATAAGAATAATTGCACCAAAATTTATTTTAAACAAGTGTAAGTCTACAAAAGTTAACCAAAGGTACCTGGCACCTTTGGTTAACTTTTGTAGATAAAATAGTTGTTTTTAAGAACTAAATTATGTATCTTGCTTGGTTAATTGGTTAAGATCATGGTTTTTTATTTACAAATAGATTTTAAAATAAGGTCTTTTTCGGTTTTGGAGAATCTTTCGGTATATTACCTTTCATTTTTTTTCTTAAAAAAGCAGGGATTTCTAAGTCCTTATCATCTATCAATTGATCTTTAATTTTAAATTTATCTTCTATCTTTATATTATCTTTTTCTGTATAATTTTCTTTAAATAATTCTTTTTTATTTACTTCTTCCTTTTCTTCTTCTTCAGTATTTTCTTCGCACTTTGTTGCAATGACAGATACTCTTATTTCGTCCTGCATTTCCTCATTAATAATTGCCCCAAAAACAATATTTGTATCTTGCCCAACTGCTTTAGATATGATATCAACTATTTCGTTTACTTCAAACAAGCTCATATCTAAACCGCCGGTGACATTAATCAATAATGATTTTGCTCCTTTTATGGATACTTCTAATAAGGGACTGGAAATAGCCATTTTTGCTGCAGCAGCTGCTTTCTTCTTCCCTTTACCTGTTCCAATACCTACCAAAGATAGGCCAGCATCTTTTGCTACTGTTCTCACATCGGCTAAATCTAAATTTATTAATCCAGGAATTGTAATTAGGTCAGCAATAGCCTGAACAGATTGACACAATACTTTATCAGTCATTTCAAAGGCATCTTTCATAGAAGTATCTTTAGAAATAATTCTTAATAAACGGTCGTTAGAAATAGTAATCAAAGCATCTACTTCATTTTTTAATTCTTCTATCCCGGCTTCTGCTTGTAATTTTCTCTTTTTACCTTCAAAAGCAAAGGGTTTAGTTACTACACCTATGGTTAAAATTCCATGTTGTTTTGCTATCTTTGCCGCAACTGAGCAAACTCCACTTCCTGTTCCTCCCCCCATACCGGCTGTAATAAAAATTATATCTGCATTTTCCATGGCTTTAGAAATTTTATCTTTATCCTCTTCGGCTGCTTTCTTACCTAACTCGGGATTACCTCCGGTTCCTAAACCATTGGTTAGAGATTTACCAATTTGAATTTTTTGTCCAGCTTGAGATAAGGATAGGGCTTGTAAATCCGTATTTATAGCAATTAGATTAAGATTACTCATCCCTTGTAGATTCATTTCCCGAATAGCATTATTCCCTCCTCCTCCAATACCAACTACTTTAATATTTACAAATTTATCTGTGTCTTTTTGGGGAAGGCTTATAGGTCTACCTAAAAATTCATCCTCTTCCTTATTCTGAATTTCAACCCTTTCATTAATTCCCCTTGATGTATCCCTAATTAATTCTTCTTTATAATCTATGATTTTACTGAATCCCCGCGCTAATCTCTTCTTTTTCAAAAGATATCACCTCTTGAGCTAATTTATAATAATCAATAGCCCCGTGAGACTTGGGGCTACAATGTAGAGCCGGTGTACCCTGGCTGCTGGCTTCTACTAAAGTTATATTTTTTCTTATTAGTGTTTTAAATAACTTATTACTAAAATATTGTTTTATTTCAGCTATAACTTCCTTGACTAAATTGCTTCTTGTGTCAGCTATGGTAATTAAAATATTTATTTTTAAAGAATGGTTTAAATTTCTCCGCACGATCTCGGTTGTCTCTATAAATTCTTCTATACCCCTAAGAGCAAAATAATGCGGCTGCACAGGGATAATGACTTCATC
>NCRO01000382.1 GCA_002849045.2 Candidatus Sediminicultor secundus | reverse complement strand
CCATCTCCGCCTATATTGACCTCGGTTTGTGTAGTATAGACAAAAAATTATTACTTACTATAATAGAAAAATTTTCTGGCGGTCCAGTGGGTCTGCAAACATTAGCTGCTTCCATCAGTGAAGATACGGACACTATTTGTGACGTTTATGAACCGTATCTTTTGCAAAAAGGTTTTCTTCACCGGACTCCCAAGGGAAGAGTGGCAACAAATTTAACTTATAAATATTTTGGCAAAAAAGGAGATGCTCAGGGGAAATTGTTATAGAAAATAATAGCGTAAAGTGTAAAGCGCAAAACGCAAAGCTAAAACTCAAAACTTAAAATTAAGAAAAATAATTTTGAATTTTGAATTATGGGTTTTCGCTTTGAGTTTTTAGTTTTATAAAAAATAACATTAAGTTTTATTAAGAAGGAGAGCTTACATCATACGAAGGAAGAATTAAAAAGAGGAGATAGGTTGATTGATAAAGTTAAATATAGGAAAAGTTAATAAAAATTTTTTATTTTTGGGAATATGTATTTTTTCGTTGCTCATATCTACTAATAATATTTTATCAGCAGAAAAATCACCAGTACTTCGAGTGGGTATATTCTTAAATCAAACTGAGGTCAATATAGGCGGAGATGG
>NCRO01000381.1 GCA_002849045.2 Candidatus Sediminicultor secundus | reverse complement strand
GCGCTTTTCGTTTTTCGCTATTAATATTTCTCTATATCATTAAAACCTAACTCAACAGATGTCTCTCGACCAAAAATAGATAGAAAAACTTTCATTTTATTTTTCTCATAATCTACTTCTTTAACTTTTCCTGTATATCCGGTAAATGGACCAACGACAATTCTAATATTTTCTCCTACTTCAATATCTAACTTGGGTACTTTTTCGCCCTTTCCCATCTGTTTCAATATGTTATCTATTTCTACTTCTTTTAAAGGTACCGGTTTTCCCCCTGACCCTACAAATCGAGTAACTCCAGGAGTATTTCTTACCACTTGCCAGGAATTATTATCCAATATCATTTCTAGTACTACATATCCTGGAAATACTTTCTTTTGCACATATTTTCTTTTGCCAGATTTTACCTCTAAGACTTTTTCGGTGGGTATTAATACTTGGAAAATCTGGTTCTCCATTCCCATGGATTTAACTCTTTGTTCTAAATTTATTTTTACTTTATTTTCATATCCTGAATAAGTATGAACTACGTACCATTTTTTTATATTTGAAGCCATCGTAACTAATTAACTCTCTTCCTTTTTACCATAAAATAGCAAATATTTAGTGTGTATTATTTCATAAACAAAGTTAGTACTTTAGTAAAAAATATATCGACTAATCCAATAAAAATAGAGGCAATAATTATAGTAAAAATAACTACAATTGTGCTCTTTTTAAGCTCTTTCTGGGTGGGCCATATAACTTTTTTTAATTCAGCTATAGCTTCTTTTATAAAATTGTTTATTTTATTGAAAATATTTTTTAGTTTCATCTTGCTCCTAATTTAATTTCCATTTTTCCCTATTATAACAAAAAAATGGCAGGCCCGGCAGGATTTGAACCTGCAACCCCCGGATTTGGAGTCCAGTGCTCTGCCGTTGGAGCTACGGACCTTAATAATTTTTAAATAAAACTCTTATGTTAAAGTTATTTTATTTCCTTGTGTAAAGTATGAGTTTTACAAAACTTACAATACTTCTTAAGTTCTATTCTTTCTGGAGTATTTTGCTTATTTTTATATTTATCATAATTTCTATTTTTACACTCACTACAAGCTAAAACTATTCTTTGTCCCATTAAACATTTCTCCTAATAAAAGATAAAATTGCACAAGCCTAAATCTACCATACTTTACTTTCTCTGTCAAAAATTTTTCTCGTATATTATCATTCGTATGTCGTATCTCGTATTTACTAGCGGATAGGTAGTAGGGGCGTATTGTATACGCCCCTACTTTTTGCTAATACTATCTCTAATCGCCAGTCCTACTAACAACTAACGACTATTTTACAACTTCACTTACCACTCCGG
>NCRO01000380.1 GCA_002849045.2 Candidatus Sediminicultor secundus | reverse complement strand
TTATCTCTTCTGTTGCGGTAGCTGCTTTTGCCGCAGCAGGAATTTCCGGCGGTAATTCCATGAAGACCGGTTTTATTGCCGTAAGATTAGCAGTGGCCGGATTCATGATTCCTTTTCTGTTTGCCCTTGATCCCGGGTTGTTATTTATAAATAGCACAATCGGACATACCTTGCTATTAATTGTTACTGCTTTAGCCGGTGTGTTAGCTTTAGGAGCAGCAGCTGGTGGATATCTACTTGACCACACCAAGATATATGAAAGAATTATATTAATACTTAGTGCACTTGCTTTACTAACACCCGGATTATCAACTGATAGTGTAGGTATTGCCTTATTAGTTGGAGTAATAATCTTGCAGAAATTAAGGATATCATCTCAGGCTAAAGCAAAATTAGCATAATTTTATCGATTAAACAGAGAAAGATTATAAAAAATTATTAATTTTATAAGTATACATATAGTATAATAAATATAGCAAGATAATACACATTATAAAAATTAGAGCAGAAATATAAAAGAAATAATTGTTATTTCTATTTAGACTCCTAATCTAATTGAGCAAAAGTATATAAATTATCTTGGTTAAATTAATTAAAATGGTCGATATTTTAGGACATACTTAATGGTTTTTTAAGAAGTTGCGGTGATTATTTTTTGGATGACCCCCTTAATTTAATAATATTGATATTTGAAGTTATCGCTTTATTAGGTTTTATAATATTATCTGCCTTTTTTTCCGGCACAGAGACTGCTCTCTTCTCACTTAATAAGCTGCAATTAAAAAAAATGCAAAAAGAAGAAGAGAATAATTGGCGGGTAAAATCAATTATCAGACTTCTTGATGACCCTCAAAGAACATTAATCTCTATTTTAATCGGGAATATGTTCGTAAACATTGCGGCTTCTTCTTTGGCTACTTATTTAGCTATAAAACTTATTGGAAATATAGGTATAGGTATAGCCAGCGGAATAATGATTTTTACAATACTTATTTTTGGAGAAATTGTCCCTAAATCATTAGCTGTTGCTAATGCCGAGGCCATTTCCAAAAGAGTTGCCAGACCGATAGAAACAATTTCTACCGGGTTATTCCCCCTAATTAAACTTTTTAAAATAATAATTAGTGCTCTGTATTACTTTTCTGGTAAAAAAAGCGTTAAAGAGATAAAAGAAATTACCGAAGAAGATTTAATAACCCTGATAGATGCAGGTAAGGATGAGGGAGTGATAGAAGAGGAAGAGAAAGAAATGATTAGAAATATATTTGAATTTGGCGATACTATGGTAAAAGAAGTAATGATTCCCCGGGTAGATATGGCCTGCATCCCCTCTGATACTAAATTAGGTTTAATATTAAAATTGATTAAAAAAATGAGGCATTCGAGATTCCCTGTTTATGAAGAAACTATAGACAATATTGTCGGAATATTGTATGCCAAGGATCTATTAGGTATATACGAGCAATGGTATTCTTCAGAGGATAAGTTTTTTTTAAAGGAGATAATCAGGAAAACTTACTTTGTTCCGGAAAATAAAAAAATAGACGAACTGTTGGATATTTTTCAGAAAGATAGAATTCAAATTGCCATTGCTATTGATGAATATGGCGGGACAGCAGGATTGATTACCATGGAGGATGTGGTAGAGGAAGTAGTAGGCGAGATAATTGATGAATATGATAAAGAAATAAAATTGTTTGAAATGACCGGAGATAATATTGTCATTGCTGATGCAATAATAAGTATTGACAAGATTAATGAAATTCTAAACATCGAAATACCCGAAAATGGTTTCGAGACCCTGGGTGGTTTTATTTTTGACCTATTGGGCAGGGTGCCCAGGAAAGGTGAAAAGATAAAGTATCAGAATTGTCAGATGATAATAGAACAGGTGGTAAAAAATAGGATTAGAAGAATAAAGATAATAAAAGAACTACCGCAGACTGAAAGTAATATTCCGGGTAAAGATGCATAGGAGGTAATGAAATTTTGACAGAATGGTGGATTGAAGTCAGTCCTTTTATATTATTTATGTGTATATTTATTGCTTCTTTTTTTTCTGGAGTAGAAATAGCGGTTATATCTACTAATAAATTACATCTTAAGTATTTAGCCAAGAGGGGGGATAAAAAAGCTATAATAGTATCTAATTTAATTAAAAAGCCCGATAAATTTTTAAGGGTAGTTTTAATTGGAACTAATATGGCAGTAATCATATTTTCTACAATTTCCTCCGCTCTGTCGATGCATATATGGGGTGACAGAGGAGTCATTATTTCAGTATTGCTCACTACTCTAATAATATTAGTTTTTTGCGAGATAATTCCTAAAACTATTGCTCAAAATAATCCTCAAATAATTTCGCTTAAAGCTGCTTACTATATAAAAATAGCCTCTTACATCCTTTATCCCCTTGAAGTCTTTTTCAGTTGGGTATCGAACTTTATCATTAGAATATTTACCGGCAAAAAGTATGTACCTTTAAATGCTTTTTTCACTAAAAAAGATTTAAAATTAATTTTTGAAGTTGGTGAAAAGGAAGGTGTATTGGAGAAAAAGGAAAAGAGTATGATTGAGAGAATTTTAAATTTAAATGATATTTTTGTTAAAGATGTAATGGTGCCCCAAAAATATATAGTAGCTATTGAAGAAAATACTTATTTAGAGGAAGCTGTAAAATTAATGAACAAAGAAGGTCTTTCCAGGATACCGGTTTATAAGAATAATATAAATAATATCATAGGTTTTATTTATGCCAAAGACTTCCTTATCGAAGACCTGAAAAAGAAATTAAGTAAAAGTATAAATTTATTAGGCTTGATCCATCCGTCTTACTTGGTCTCAGAAAATAAAAGAGTTACAACTCTTCTGAAAGAATTTCAGAGAAAGAAAATTCATATTGCGGTAGTAATAAACAAAGATAATAAAATCTCCGGAGTAGTTACCATAGAAGATTTGTTAGAGGAAATTTTTGGAGAGATAGAAGATGAATTTGATAAAACCAAGAAATTATGAAATAATTTAAAAATTAAAGAAGAAAGAGGATAAATTATGAAGAAAGAAACATTGAGCAAATCATTTTTCTACATGTTTATATTGTTATTTTTTATTTTATTTGCTTGTCTTACTATAAATAATAATATTTACGCCAGTACTACAAGACCCTTAGCCATAATTATCGGTAATTCACCTGAAGAAGTAATTCGCCAAACTGGTTTGAATAAGGCAGATA
>NCRO01000379.1 GCA_002849045.2 Candidatus Sediminicultor secundus | reverse complement strand
CCCCTACTACTAATCTATTTTCCCGTTCTCCATAAAGATAGAGTAATATCATTCTTAATCTGTGTTTTGCTCGATAATAGGCATTGCCTTTAGCCAGATAAGAGTTAAATTCTTTATCCTTAAAACCTGAAAGACTTTCCAGAAAAGGAATCTTCCCGGTCTTTCTTTCATAAAAACGATATGCTTTTTTAACTAAAGTTCCTTTTAATTTCCCCACGAAAGCGTGCCGGTTGGGGAAGGCGAAAAGGATAATACAGAAATAAGAAGATGGGGAGAGCCTCCTAAATTTGATTTTACTCCTTTACCCCATTGGGACATCGGCGAAGCTCTGGATATACTCGATTTTGAACGAGGAGCAAAAATAGCCTCAGCCCGCTTTACCGTATTAAAAGGGATGGGAGCTAAACTGGAAAGAGCTCTAATTAATTTTATGCTCGATCTTCATACCAATGAACACGGGTACAAAGAAATATTTCCTCCTTTTTTAGTAAATTCTGAAACCATGACCGGTACCGGGCAGCTGCCCAAATTTGAAAGTGATTTATTTAAATGTGAAAATGGCCTTTATCTGGTGCCGACCGCCGAAGTTCCTTTAACCAATCTTCATCGGCAGGAGATTTTAAATGAAGTTGATTTGCCTCTTTGTTATACCGCTTATACTGCTTGTTTCCGTAAAGAAGCAGGCTCTTATGGTAAAGATGTAAGAGGTTTAATCAGGCAGCATCAATTTAATAAAGTGGAGTTAGTAAAAATTTGCATACCGGAAAATTCTTATAGTGAGTTAGAGTCCTTAACCATGAATGCTGAGGAAGTTTTAAAAAGATTAGAAATACCCTATAGGGTAATTGTTCTTTGCACCGGGGACATGGGGTTTGCAGCAGCCAAGACCTATGATATAGAAGTATGGCTGCCGGCTCAAAAGAAATATAGAGAGATATCATCCTGCAGTAATTGTGAAGATTTTCAAGCCAGGAGAGCAATGATAAGATATCGTTCAAAAGAAAAAGAGAAAGTGAATTTTGTTCATACCTTAAATGGTTCTGGTTTAGCCATTGGCAGGACCCTGGTTGCCATATTAGAAAATTTTCAGCAGAAGGACGGAAGTGTAGTTATTCCCGATGTCCTTCACCCATATATGGGAGGGCTTGAAAAGATAACTCGATAATGAAATTAGTCGTTAGTGAATAGTGAATAGTATATAGCA
>NCRO01000378.1 GCA_002849045.2 Candidatus Sediminicultor secundus | reverse complement strand
TTAGAAAAAAGATGGAAACTTTCAGAGATAGTTAAAGCTCTGGAAATAGAAGAGGATGAAGTTATTTATATAAAAAATTTAATCCAGAAATCAGAACATATGCGAAAAATTTATGTACCTTAAATAGGTTTGAGTAGGCAGGGATAATTTTGGACAATTATCCTGAGTTTGTTATAATTTAATTAGTTTATATTCTGAAATAATTTTATCTTTGTTTTTTATAATATACCAAAGAGTATACTATTAAAAAAATGGTTATTATAGGAAAAAGTTAGATTAATTCCAATGGTCGTTGGAGCTGTGAGCTAACCCACTTTAAGGTGACTGAGGTTGGGTGGAATGAGGTAATGCATACTTGAAAGAAAGGAGGAGATAAAATGGTAATAAAAGAATTGAGAGACTTAAGGTTTGCCAAAGCCGCTGATGTAATGACTAAAGATGTAATATTTATTGACGGCAAGGAGACGGTGGCTGATGCCATAAAGCTAATGAGGAAGAAAAGGGTTTCCTGCTTAATCGTTAACAGAAGGGGGTCCGAGGACGCCTGGGGAATTATGACCCGCAAAGATGTGATTAACAAAGTCGCTGATCCAGGGAAAGATCCCTGTGAAGTCAAAGTCTTTGAAATTATGACCAAACCGCTTATCACTGTCTCCCCTGGTCTTGCCCTGAAGTATTGTGCCCGACTATTTAATCATACCGGCATCAGGAGGGCACCTGTTTTTGATGGTAAAGAGATTGTCGGGATTTTAAGTAACACTGATATCTTTAAGGCCATCAAAGTGTAACTACTGCTTTCTTGTTCAGGTAGGAAAAGACCTCTCAACCGATGAATAGAGCAGAACGACCCAGCCCAGTCACCCTAACTAATTGGCTCCGATGATAGACACATGATTATGATATTTGAAGGTAAATAAAAATGTCAAAGGAAGGTGAATAGAATTTAGTTGCTCTTTAGGTCGAAATAAATTGGGAAATGATATTCAATTGAAAGGTAAAAAATTATTTAATGAGATATTTTGCAATTCCATAAGAAAAATTAATTAGAATAATTTGAATTTGAAAATATTATTTTTTCTCAACTATAATAGTACATTTGGTAAGCAAAGCAGCTATAGCGCCTGCAGCAGCCAATATTGGAGCAATAAGAGCTCCTATAGCACCTACAGTTAAAGGAAATTCAACAACTGATTTTCCATTTTCATTTTTAATGATTATTTTTCGGGCATTTCCCTCTTTTATGATTTCTTTAATCTTTTCGACAATCTCTTCACCAGAGACCTTGAATTCCTCTTTTTTATTGGTCATAATCTCTCCTTTAATTATTTTTTTGTTGATTTTATTATAACATGGTTATAACCCAAAAAATAAATAAATTTGTTAATCTGGATTCCCGCTTCCGCGGGAATGACAGAGGAGTGCGCAATTTTATACTTTGTGCTTTTTGCTATAAGTTTTTTACTATAATTATATAAATTATTTATTTCTTTAATTTTAAGTTTTGAGCTTTGGTTTTGCGCTTTGCGTTTTTAACTTTTAGTTTTCTTACTATATACTCTACATTTTAAATTTAATCTATTTTATCCTAAAAAACGAAATAGGAAAGGTTTACATTGTTAAAGTGAAGGGGATTCCTTCTTCTGAAAAATTAAAAAATTTATCAAAAGGAGTTGTTTTAGAAAATAATTATAGAATATCACC
>NCRO01000377.1 GCA_002849045.2 Candidatus Sediminicultor secundus | reverse complement strand
ATGCATCGTGCCCATAGGAGAAATTAGACAATAATATGGAAAGGGCACAATTCATCGTGCCCCTACAATATAATAATAATCAAAAAGTCATAATTTGCTATAAAATTATCTGCAACGCACCATAGGAACAATCTGCTTTTAAATATTTTTTGGCTTTTTGGGAAATAACCATAAAATAATTTTTAACGGAGATGAAAAGAATGATTAAATTTGATAAGTTTACCATAAAAGCTCAGGAAGCAATTGGAGAAGCTCAACAAATTGCCAGCAGTTATAATCATCAAGAGATTAGAGGGCAGCATCTTCTACTAGCTTTAATTAATCAGAAAGATGGAGTTATTCCTTCAATATTGCAGAAGTTAGAAGTTAATTCTGAAGAACTTAAGGTAAAATTAGAAAGATTATTAGAAAAGATTCCTCAGGTTTATGGAGGGAGCGATGGACAACAACATATAGGAAATGAACTTAACAATATATTAAATACGGCTCAACAGGAAGCTCAAAAAGTAAAAGATGAATATGTTAGTACGGAACATTTATTTATTGCTTTGGCTGAGGCAGAAGGAACCGGAGTTGGTGATTTATTAAAAGAAGAAGGGATTAACAAAGATAAAATTTTTCAGACCCTGGTAAATATTCGAGGGAGCCAAAGGGTTACTGATCAAAATCCGGAAGAGAAATATCAGGCCTTAGAACGTTATTCTCGTGATTTAACAGAGTTAGCCAAAAGAGATAAGCTTGACCCGGTAATCGGTCGGGATGATGAAATAAGGAAAGTTATGCAAATTCTTTCCCGGCGTACGAAGAATAATCCTATGTTGATCGGTGAACCAGGAGTAGGAAAAACAGCCATCGCTGAAGGTCTATCTCAAAGAATTATACGGGGAGATGTCCCGGAAGGATTAAAGAACAAGAGAATAATAGTCTTGGATATAAGTTCTATGGTAGCAGGTGCAAAATATAGAGGGGAATTTGAAGATCGTCTAAAAGCAGTTTTAAAGGAGGTTCAGGAATCCGAAGGGGGAATAATTGTTTTTATAGATGAAATTCATACTTTAGTAGGAGCGGGAGCAGCCGAAGGTGCCATAGATGCTTCCAATATGTTAAAACCAGCTTTAGCCCGGGGAGAGCTACACTGTATCGGGGCGACTACTTTAAGAGAATACAAAAAATATATCGAAAAAGATGCAGCTTTAGAGCGACGTTTTCAACCTGTTCTAATTAAAGAACCCTCAGCAGAAGATACTATTGCTATTTTAAGAGGTTTAAAAGAAAGATATGAAGTGCATCATGGGGTAAAAATTAAAGATTCGGCTTTAATTGCAGCGGCTATCTTATCTGATCGTTACATTTCAGATAGATTTTTACCTGACAAAGCTATCGATTTAGTTGATGAGTCAGCTGCCAGTCTAAGAATAGAGATTGATAGTATGCCTATCGAAATAGATGAAGTGGAAAGAAAGATTATTCAATTAGAGATAGAAAAACAAGCCCTAAAAAAAGATAAAGATACCAGTTCTCAAGAACGTTTAAAAAAGATAGAGCAAGAATTAAGTAGTCTTAAAGAAAAAAGAGATAGTATGAAATTACATTGGAATAACGAAAAAGAAGGTATTCAAAAAATTCATGAGATAAAGAGTAATATTGAAAAATCAAAATTGGAAGCGGAAAAAGCAGAAAGAGAGGGGAATCTTAATCGAGTTGCCGAGTTAAAATATGGGGTGTTGCCTCAACTTCAAAAAGATTTAGAAGGAGAAAATAAAAAGTTGGCTTCTTTGCAAAAAGAAACCAAGATGCTTAAAGAAGAAGTGGATGAAGAGGATATTGCAGAGATTGTATCTAAATGGACTGGTATACCTGTTGGCCGACTTATGGAGGGTGAAGCAAACAAGTTAGTCAGGATGGAAGAAGAACTTAAACAAAGAGTAGTCGGACAAGATGAGGCGATTAGATTAATTTCTAATGCTATCAGAAGATCCCGGGTGGGGATAGCGGATCCTAATAGGCCAGTAGGGTCATTTATCTTTATGGGACCCACAGGAGTAGGGAAAACTGAGCTTGCTCGAAGTTTGGCTGATTTTTTATTTAACGATGAAAATACCTTGGTGCGTATTGATATGTCTGAATATATGGAGAGACACAGTGTGGCCCGGTTAATCGGAGCCCCACCGGGTTATGTCGGGTACGAAGAAGGTGGTCAACTCACTGAAATTGTCAGACGTAAACCTTATTCAGTTATTCTCTTTGATGAAATTGAGAAGGCCCATCCCGATGTTTTTAATATTTTGTTACAGATTTTAGATGATGGCCGCCTAACTGACGGGCAGGGCAGGGTAGTTAATTTTAAAAATTCTATTTTGATTATGACTTCTAATATTGGTAGCCAGTGGATTTATGAAATGAATAAGGAAAATAAAGAATCTGTTATGCAGAAAGTAAACGATTCTCTTCGTGAGCACTTTAAGCCAGAATTTATAAATAGACTTGATGAGATAATTATCTTTAACAATTTAGATAAAGGACAGATTATTAAAATTGTGGATATCCAGCTAAATATTTTAGAAAAGAGATTGCTAAGTAAAAAGATTTATTTAAAAGCTACTCAAAAAGTAAAGGAATTTTTAGCTGAAAAAGGATATGACCCCCATTATGGTGCGCGACCTTTAAAGAGGACCATTCAAAGATACATCCAAGACCCCTTATCTTTACAAATTTTAGAGGGAATTATTAAAGAAGGGGATAAATTAGAAACTAATTTGGATGGAAAAAACGAGAAAATAATTTTTAAGAAAATGTAAATTCGTATCTAGTATCTTGTATCTCGTAAAGAAATAAGTATCGAGTATTTAGTTAAAAAATAAAAGATAGAAGTTGGAGAAGATTTCATCTCAAAGCAACTGGTAAACCGGTAAACTGGGTAACTGGGCAAGTAACAAAAATACACAATATACGATTCTAAATTACTATACGCCAAACGCTGTACGCTAGAAAAGGAAAATATTATTATGAAAATAAGTTTTGTAAAAATGCACGGGTTGGGAAATGATTTTATTTTAATAGATTGTCTAAACAAATCATTGGGTGATTCTTCGTTTTTTTCTT
>NCRO01000376.1 GCA_002849045.2 Candidatus Sediminicultor secundus | reverse complement strand
TCGTTGAGAAATAAGTATAGAGTATTTAGTTAAGGAAATAAGAAATAGAAGTTGGAGAAGATATCATCTCAAAGCAACTGGTAAACCGGTGAACAAAGTAACTGGGTAACTAATACACAATATGCGATACCAAACTATACGCTAAACGCTAAATAGGTTTTGAATTATGTATACTTATGACTATTGACTAACTTTACTGATGAACCGGCAAACTGGACAACTAATGAACTATCTAACCAGGTAACCAGCTAACTATTATTATAGGAGGTTTAAATTTGATATCTTTTTTAGAAGGAATAGTTGATACAGTTGGAGTAAATTATCTTGTATTAAATACAAACGGTATAGGGTATCAAATTAATATCCCTGCTTATAATAATCTTTCCTTGAAAACCGGTGATAAAACTAAAATTTATACTTATTTATATTTAAGAGAAGACAAAATAACGCTTTATGGATTTTTAACTAAAGAAGAAGAAAATTTCTTTGAATTGCTGATTAGTACACCGGGAGTTGGTCCAAAAGTAGGCTTAAATATCTTATCTAGGATGACCCCTGATGATTTTAACAAAGCAATTCTCCAAGAAGATTTAGATTCAATTACGGCGATAGTAGGTATCGGGAATAAGTTAGCTAAAAAAATTGTGTTAGAATTAAAAGAAAAAATAAGCAAAATCACTTTCCTGGAAGTAGGCGTAGAAAAAACTTTTAAATTTGAGAATATAAGTGATGCTATAGATGCTCTTAAAGTGTTAGGCTATACTTACAAAAAAGCAAAGTCTGCAGTGGAAAAAACTCAAGAAAAATTTAAAGGGAAATTAACGGTGGAAGAGTTAGTTCGAGAATCTCTGAAGATTATAAGATAATTATTAATTTTAACTTACTAAAATTTTTAATAATTGTAGTTGCTGGTGTAAAAAACGTTTTGTTTTAATATTTAATGGAGTAACAGATGGAATTTAAAGAAAAAGTTATTGATTTGGGATTAAGGAAAGAAGAACCGGATTTAGATATAAACTTAAGGCCTAAATTTTTTAAAGAATTTATTGGGCAAGAAAATATTAGAAAAAACTTTAAAATATATATAAGTGCTGCCCGAAAAAGGGAAGAACCCATTGATCACATTCTTTTATATGGTCCCCCCGGTTTAGGCAAAACTACCTTAGCTTATATAATATCTAATGAGATGGGAGTCAATATTAAGATGACTTCCGGCCCAGTTATTGAAAGAGCAGGAGACTTTGCAGCTATAATTACTAATTTGCAGGAAAATGATGTTTTATTTATTGATGAAATTCATCGACTGAATCGAGCAGTAGAAGAAATACTATATCCAGCTATGGAAGATTTTGAATTAAATATTCTTATCGGCAAGGGTCCAAGTGCTCGTTCTATACGTATAAGTTTGCCAAAATTTACTCTTATAGGGGCCACAACTCGTACAGGGCTAATTACCTCGCCCCTAAGAAGCCGCTTCGGAGTTATAACTCGAGTTGGTTATTATCAGGAAAACGAACTTGAACAGATAGTAATAAGGTCTTCTAAAATATTAAAAGTTAAAATCACCGAAGAAGCAGCAAAAAAGATTTCTTTAAGGTCAAGAGGCACCCCTCGTATTGCCAATAGACTTTTAAGAAGACTCCGTGATTATGCCCAAATAAAAGGCGAAGGAGTTATTAACAAAGAAATCGCTGATTATGGTTTAAAAATGATGGAAATTGATGATTTAGCATTTATTAAATGGGCTCCGGTTAGCTGAGTTTCTCCTTCCTCGTTTTTAAATTCCAGAAGAGCAGTTTTACCAATTAAATCTACAGCTGCTTCCGGA
>NCRO01000375.1 GCA_002849045.2 Candidatus Sediminicultor secundus | reverse complement strand
TGGTTTTTCTTCCGACGGTAAATATTCATCTAACACCTTATCTATGATATTTTTTTTATTTTCCAGATATTTTTTAAAATTCATTAATTGTATCTTCTCCTTCTTTTTCAGAAAAAGGTTTGGTGGAATATTTTTCTTCACCCTCAATTACCAATTGTTCTATTTTCTTTTTAGTTTTATTCAATTTTTCTAAACATATTTTCGATATATTCATTCCTTCTTCATAAGCCTTTACTGATTCGTCTAAGGTTAATTCACCTTCCTCTAATTTGTTTACAATTTTTTCTAATTTTCTTAAATATTCTTCAAAGGGAATATCTTCTACTTTTTTCTTGTTTTTCAATTTGAAACAGCCTCCTTTCTTTCTACTTTACTCAATATCTTACCATCACTTATGATGACTTCGATTTTTGTGCCAACTTCAATTTGCTCCAACCTTTTAATAATCTCCTTACCAGGTATTTTTCTACAAATGCTATATCCTCTTTCAATTACCGCCCAGGGACTTAATGAATCCAGTCTTTGGGACTCTTTTTTTACCCTTTCTTCATATAATTCTACTTGATGCTTAATCCTTGAATTTAAACGAGCGCTAAATTCATCGATATATTGGTAATATTGATTAATTTTATTTTCCGGTCCCTGATATTTAAGGCTTCTACTTACAGAATTTATATTTTCTATTTTTAACTCAAAGTTTCTTTTAACTGCTCTGGTTACTTTGCTTTTTAATAAACTTAGATTATTTATCAAATTATTTTTATCCGGTATAGTCATTTCAGCTGCGGCAGAGGGAGTAGGAGAACGCAGGTCAGCCACAAAATCTGAAATAGTGAAATCTGTTTCGTGGCCTACCGCAGAAACTATAGGTATTTTAGAGTGATAGATACTGCGAGCTAATATTTCTTCATTAAAAGCCCATAGTTCTTCTATTGAACCTCCACCTCGGCCCATTATAATAAAATCTAAATCTTTAAAATATTTATTTAAAAAATCTATCTTTTTAGCAATTTCCTGAGCGGCAGATGTCCCTTGTACCAAAGAAGGAACAACTAAAATGGAAAGATTAGGAAATCTTCTCAATGAAATAGTTATAATATCTCTAATTGCTGCTCCGGTAGGAGAAGTTATAACCGCAATATTTTGTGGAATAAAGGGTAATTTCTTTTTAACTTTCTCCGAAAAAAGCCCTTCATCTTTGAGTTTTGCTTTCAGCCTCTCAAAAGCTAAGTAAAGTTCACCCTTCCCGGCCTCTATTATTTCCTTTACATACAGCTGATACTCTCCTCTTTTTTCATAAACACTGACATCCCCTCGTATTTTAACCTTCATTCCGTCCACTGGCATAAATCGTAAATTACAATTGTTGCCTCTAAACATTACACATCTAATCTGGCTTTCCTTATCCTTGAGTACAAAATACATATGTCCTGAAGAGTGTAGCTTAAAATTGGATATCTCTCCCAATATCCATATATCCTGTAAGTTAAAATCATTCTCGAAAAGCTTTTTTATGTATTTATTAAGTTTGGAAACTGAATATATTTTTGATTCTGTATAATTATTCATAAGCCTTTAGTTTATTTTTTCATAATTTTATAATCTTTATCTATTTTCCCTAAAACTCCGTTTACAAAACTAAAAGAACTTTTTGTCCCATATTTTTTAGCTAACTCAACTGCTTCGTTAATAGATACACTTTTGGGTATATTTTTTAAGTATAGTATTTCATAAATTGCCATTCGAAGAATATTTCTATCAATATTAGTAATTCTTTCTAAAGACCAATTGTTAGTATAGTTATTAATTGTCTTATCTATTTCAGATAAATTACTCATCACTCCTTTAACTAATATCAAAGTAAATTCCTTAACTTCATCTGAAAATTTACCATTTTCGAAAGTATATTTCAGTACTTCTTCTATATTAACGCTAACTAAATCAATTTGAAATAACACTTTTAAGGCCATTTCCCGGGATATTCTCCTTCCTCCCATTGCTCCTCCTGGTAACACAGATTACACAGATTATATTAAGATGATTACACAGATTATCATTCCTGTATTTCTATGTCATTCCGCTTCCTTATGTCATTCCCGCGAAGGCGGGAATCCATCTTTCCCAATTTGTAGGGGCACAATGAATTGTGCCCTTGCTATTTTGTTGCCTAAAACTCCTATTGGCACGATACATCGTGCCCCTACATTACCATT
>NCRO01000374.1 GCA_002849045.2 Candidatus Sediminicultor secundus | reverse complement strand
GTTATGAACTTCCTTTTATACTTGCGGTGTTAGTTTCGGTAATAAAATCTGGGTATACATTTAGACTTGGTGAGATATTAACTTTTCAAGCACAGAATGGGGCCTTTGTTAGAAGTTGGTCTGGTACTTTAGCACTAATTGTGGCAATAATGTGTATGCAAGCGAAATTAGCGCTAGTTCCTTTCGACATCCCTGAAGCAGAGACAGAGATCGTGGGTGGTCCATTAATAGAATATTCGGGTTCTGGACTTGCCATTTATAGACTTATGAAGAATATGCTTATGTTTACAGTTCCATTCTTTTTAATAATCGTATTTATTGGTGGTTTAAGGCTTGATGGCATACATCTCTTGTACGGTGTGTTAAAATATATTGGGTTAGTCGCCTTGATGACGGTTATAAGAAATACCAATCCCCGTGTAAGGATTGACCAGGCCGTCAAATTTTTCTGGGGGCCCATGACTATAATTGCTATAACGTATACACATCAGACGCTGCC
>NCRO01000037.1 GCA_002849045.2 Candidatus Sediminicultor secundus | reverse complement strand
CTTCCTGTGCCGGGACATCCATAGTAATAATCCGCAACACCAACCCCCCACAGACTTTGAGCAGGTACTATACCTCCAATTCTTCCTACAAATAAAGTATGAATAAAATAAGGTCTAATTTCCTTAATATTCCAGGAAAGACCACCGGACAAAAGAATAGTTAACCCATTCCAAAAAAATTGGGCTGCTAAAGTAGCCATTATAGAAGGAATCCCAACTTTTGCAACCATCCACCCATTAACAAGGCCTACTAAAGCACCGGAAGAAAGTGCGAGAATAAAAGCTAACCAGGGTGTTCCGAAGGTACGAAAAATGTAACAAAATATAAAACCAGAAAAGGCAATAATTGCTGAAAAACTTAAGTCTATCTCTCCGGCTGTAATGACAAGGGTAAGACCCAGGGCTAAGATTAAAAGTGGAGGAACTGTTTGTAAAAAGGACATATAAATTCTATAGCCTGTAAATACACGAGGAGCAGTTATAATGAAAAAAACCATTAAAGCAATAAATACTCCTATAATTGTTAGACCTTCAATTTTTACTAATTTAGCAATAGATAGTTTTAAATGATTCATTATTTGATGTTCTCCTTATTTTCCATGTGCATATTTAAGCATAAACTCACTAAGCTTTTTAGAGTTACCTCACTTTTTTTAAAAATGGCGACTACTTTCCCTCGATCTAAAATTATAAATTTATCTGAAATTTCATATACATCTGATAAAATATGAGAAATATATATACAAGCCCTTCCGGATTCTTTTATCTTTCTTACAAAATTTAATACTTTCTGAACTTCCTTAAGTGATAAAGCTGAGGTTGGCTCATCAAGTATTATCAAATCTGCATCAAAATACATTGCTCTGCCAATTGCTATTCCCTGTCTCTCTCCCCCTGACAATTTATTAGCTTTAGATTCTGCGGTAATTCCCGCCCCTCGAAAGCCAATCATATCAAACATAATTTTCCGAGCAATTTCTTTTTCTTCGCGGACTTTAATAAATCCCAAACGATTAGTAATTTGCCTTCCGATAAAAAAATTTCTCCACAGATCCTGTTTTTCTCCCAACGACTTATCTTGATATACTGCCTCAATTCCTAATTTGTAAGCTTGTTTAACATCATAATCTCTAAGAGATATTTTTTTATCTCGAATATATATTTCTCCATTAGTGGGAGGGAAAACGCCGGTTATAATTTTAATCAATGTTGATTTACCAGCACCATTATCCCCAACCAATCCCACTACTTCATTAGCTCCTACTCCAAAGTTTACTCCTTTAAGCGCAGCAGTATGTCCAAAATATTTTTCAATATTATTCATCTTTACTGCATTTTTGAATTGTCCTTTTTTTAACACGGATTATTTCTCCTTAAAAATTAATGACAAATTACTACATAAAAATAGATTAATTGTCCAAGATTATGGTTTAACTTTCCCTTATCTGAAGTTCTACACCCAACATTACCTTTTTTATCTTTTTTCGATTACCATTTATACGAGAAAGTAACAGCCTAACACTTTCCGCTCCTAACTCCTGTTTCTTTAATCTAATAGTAGATAGCGATGGACTGATAAGTGAACTAAAGAGGATATCATCATAACCGACTAATCCGATATCCTCAGGTATTCTTAAACCTTTTTCCTTTACTGCCTGCATAGCCCCAAAGGCCATCATATCGTTATAAGCGAAGATAGCGGTAAAATCTAAATTTTTTTCCAGTAACTGCTTCGTCCTTTCGTACCCATCTTTAACATCTATATCTCCAATAGTTACCAGAGCATCATCAAAAGGTATCCCGTATTTTTTTAAGACCTTTTTATATCCTTCCAATCTACCTTTAGCAGGTGATTTGTGCAAAAAACCATTTATTAAAGCTACTCTTTTATGTCCTTTTTTAATCAGATACTCAGTTGCTAAAAAACCACCTTTGACCTCATCGTTGTAAACAGCATCTACCTCAATATTTTTAAAATCTCTACCTACAATAACAAAAGGAATATTTGTATCAATAAGATTTTTTATGTCATCATCCCTATCTTGAACCGGGGTGATAAGTAGCCCATCTACTCTTTTTGCCAATAGCAAATTTATTGCTTCTTCTTCTTTCCTATAATCCCTTTGAGTATTGGCAAGAATTATGTGATAGTTTTTCTCTCGGGCTGCCTCTTCTATTCCATTTAAAACCTCGGCATAGAACGGGTTTCTGTTATCTGCTATTACTACTCCTATTGTTCCTGTTTTCTTCGTTCTTAAGGCCACGGCTGCTGCATTACGAATATACCCTAATTCTTTGGCAATCTGGAGTATCCGTTTCTTAGTTTCTTTACTTATATCCGGCTTATTATTTATCGCTCTCGACGCTGTATTTACCGAAACTTCTGCTTTTTCTGCTACCATCTTTAAGGTTATATACTTCATATTACCCCCTATCTCCGTTAACGTTACCGTTAACGTTATCATTAAAATAGCATATAGTTTTGTGTATGTCAATATATTTTAGAGGGAATTTTTAGGTGGGATTTATTAATTAGGGGTTTGATAAATCAAACCCCTAATCATTTCTCTAACTCAAATTATTATTTTCTTTTCGTGCCGATGTTCAGATAATTAGCGATGTTGGCATCAGTATCTATGTGGAATTTAATCTTACTGGTTGTTGAAGTTAAAAGGGTGGCTACTCCTGGTCCATGGCCAGCAATAACACAATCACTATGAACTACTATCCCTATAGAAACCGCCCCTTCTCTATAACTTCTCCCAAAACTGTTATCCGCATCACTAATTGCTACAATATCTCCAAATCTAAGTTGATCTAATTTATATTTTTTTACCATCTTCTTATCGGCAGTAGTAATATCATAATCACCACTTGCCACATTGTCCGAACCTAATCCGGAGCCCATCAATTTCGCTGGAACTTCACAGGTTACTGGCACTTCAATAGTATCATTATTCATCTCTTTGATATTCATCTTTTCCAATAAAGAAGGGTCTAAATTAAAAACTTTTATCTTGGGATAATCTAATAATTTTAAACCTTGCCCGCAAGCTTTAACTAAAATCTTATCTTCTATGCAAAGTTTTTCTAAAGTTTCCTGATCAAAATCGATTAATACATGTTCGATTCCTCCATGATGCCCAGTTACTACTCCAAATGCACCCTTAGCTTCTCCGCTTACTACCCGTGCTTGATTACCCCCATACAAGCCAATATATTATAAGCACAATTAGGTCCTTCATCTCTTTTTTCTTCATTTACTACTGTGGAAACTCCGGGTTCTACATGGTCGGCTTCCCAACCGAAAGCACAATCTCCAACTTTAATATTATAAGTTATACCGCCTACCCCAGTACTACTACTGGCTTGCCGTCATAAGTGATCCTGTAGGGTCCTCTTCTTACCGGATAACTTACTTTCCCTTGAACAGAAATCATCACCAATTTGTCTTTATTTGTTCTTAACATAAACATTCACCTTCCTTTAAATTTATTTTAAGAATTTTCTTATGATATGATTGTAACCCAAAAAGCTAAAAAATATTTAAAAGCAGTTTATATACAATATTTTACAATATTGTAGACCAGTTTGTTTAGTATATCGTGATAATTTTATAATAAATTTTAATTTTTTGATTGTAATTACGCTGTGGGGGCACAATGAATTGTGCCCTTGCCTTATTATTTCCTAATTTGTCCTGTGGGCACGATGCATCGTGCCCCTACATTACTATTTTGTTTACTTTTTGGGTAGTAAACATGATATAAAAATATAGTATTATTTATATTCGCTTTACCCAGCAGAATGTTTGATTACATTCTTTTCTCTATGTTCACTTTTTATCCCGGATAAACCAAATATTCCCAATATTATTATGCCAAATCCGGTTAATTGATAAAAGTTAGGGACCTCCTTTAATATAAACCAGGCTAATACAATAGAAAAAGTCGGATAGACAGAAACCAGGGTGGTGGCTTTGGATAAATTCAGTCTCTTAATAGCTTCATACCAAATAGAATAGTGTAAGGCAAAACCTACAATACCTTGAAATATTAATAACAATAAGATATTGGTAATTCCTAATTTATCATATTGATTTGCGCCTTCTATACTGCTAAGAATAAATAAAAAAGTCCCCCCATATAAGGTCCTTGCCGTAGCTATTAGCATCGGGGTAATCTCTTTATGGGAAGTCATTAGTCTCTTGCTGAAAAAATGGGCTATCTGCCAGCAGAGGGGAGTTAATAAGACCAGTAAGTCTCCCCAATTTAAACTAAACTTTGCTCTGGATACTACCACCAAAGTTCCCAGCATAATTATAAAAGTAAAAAACATCTGCTTTAAAGTGATTTTCTCATTTAATAATATATATCCGATAAAGATGGCATATAATGGTTCTATTACTAACAAAATAGAGGAATTAATCCCACTGGTTAGAGTAACCCCGAAGAAGAAACAGATATTAGAAAGGGTAATACCAAAAAACCCGATTAATAAAAGGTGAAAAAAATATCTTTTATCAAATAATATTCTCCAGTTCCCTTTAAGGGTGGCTAATAGAAAGAGAAAGATACCGGCTATTAGGCTGCTGACTGTGGCAAAGAACAGAGGATGGATTAGGCTTACTCCATATTTAATGACAATGGGTAAAGCTCCTGCGATAAAAATAGTAATGATTACAAAAATTATTCCTTCTTTTTCCTTCTTTTCCAATATGTTTACTCCAATAAATTAGTCGTTAGTGTAAAAACGGGTTTATAGTTTTTCGTTTTTAGATAGAGACGATCGGTTTTCAGTATATTGTGTTTTATGTTATAGCTATGAATCTGGTGTAGGGGCGGATTCATCCGCCCAGGGTTTTTAGATCACTGGGGCGTATGCAATACGCCCCTACTTCCCGCTAATAATTTTTTGTCTTCTTCTTTCCTCACGCGATACGCGATACGCAATACGAATAAGGCTTCTGGCTTTTTTGTCCTAATTTTAAGTTTTGGGTTATGGTTTTAGGTTTTGCGCTTTTCGTTTCTCGCTATCTACTATCTGCTCTACGCTAATATACGAGATACGAATTATATTTCTCCAGAATAAATTTTCCCCAACTCTTTCCAGTCTAAACTTAATTTAATAGCTCCGAATTTAAGACTAAAAACTTTGGACAAATCTTTTTCTTCTAAGGGAGCAAAAACAGTAAATATTTTTCTTTTAAAATCACACTCTTGAATAATACCTAAACTTACCACAAACCCTTGTTGGTTATCAAGAGAAACTAATAAATTTTCAAATTTAGCTTCTTCGCTTATAATTATTTTTTCAGTACCAAATCTTTTTTTAATCTGAAAGAATCTGCTAAATCTTTCCGGCAACCTTTCTTTAATAATTATGAATATACCTTCGGGAGTCCTTTCAGCATAAATTATCTCAGTCATTAAAGTTTTTTCTAAAAAAGAGAGGTCTTCTTCTCCTAAAGCAACACCAGAACAATAATAAGTTCCTTTAATATTTAAATTGCTTAAATTAATTTTTAAAGAAGAAGATTGTTTAAAATATTCTCTAAATTTTTCTTCTCTTGCCTCCCGACGCTGAAAATAAGTTTTTCTTTTTACTTCAGTACAAGGAGATAAACGATGAATAACAATCCCATCGGTTAAATTAATATTTTTTAAAATATGTTCGAGTTCATCCCTCCTCTGCAAGGCAATGATATGAGAAGGAGAAATTATACCAATCATATTTTCTTTTAAAGTACGGCCGGGATTCCCTTTTACTAATCCGGTAGTATCAACGATTATTATTTCTGCCCCCTTCTTCTTACCTTCATCAACCAACTTTTTAGTTCCACAAATGGTGGGTAAAAAATAATTAAGAGGTGAGGTTGAGCCTACGAAATATAAAGTATCTGCTGAGACTTCTGCTAAATTTTTTATCGGCTTATTAATCAATACCATTCCTATGGTAGTAGGAGGCCCCAAGTCAGATTGTCCCATATCTACATCGACAATTCCAACTTTCCGTCCGTGTTTAACCCAAAAATTAGCAAATAATAGAGTGCAGATACTTTTACCGGTATCGGTTGCCCCTAATACCAATACTGTTCCCCTATCCTTTAAAATCTTATTAGCTATTTCAAGCCAGTCTCCGGGCATAAAATATTCATTTGTTAATTTTTCCTTTTTCATCTTTTACCTCAATTTATTATGACGGGTTCGATAAATTAGTCGTTAGTGAATAGTCGTTAGTATTAAATACAAAATACAAAACTAGTTTTTCGTTTTTAGATATAAACAATCCGTTTTCAGTTTATTGTTGTAAAATGCAAGATAAAAAACTTGTAACTCTCAACCTGAGACATGCAACTTGTATTTTAACCGGTAAACTGGCTAACTGGGTAACTATTCTTACGCTACTCGCTATTAAGGCGTATGCAATACGCCCCTACTTCTGGTTCCTGGAACCTGACTTCTTCTTCACGAGATACGATATACGAGATACGGATTTATTCTGGCTTCTGGCTTTTTTGTCCTAATTTTAAGTTTTGAGCTATGGCTTTACGTTTCGCGCTTTTCGTTTTTCGCTTCTACGCTCTTCCTCTTCACTACATACTATATACTAATATATTCTACACTTATTCTAAAATTCCTGCTATTTTAGAAAAATTATGCTATAATTATTATGTAAACAAGAATTTATCTTCATCGTCATTACTTTCTCCTATAAACAAAGGGAAGGGAAAGATGAACATGAAAATAAAGACAATTATCTTCTTTTTTATTCTAATATCAATTTTCTCTTACTCTCTGAAAGAAAATTACACTACTCCTAATTCATCTATCTATCTTCTCCAGCTAAATGGTGTGATAAACCCTATCACCTCTCAATATGTAGTCAGCGGAATTGAAAATGCTGAGGCAGAAGAGGCAGAATGTTTAATTATACAATTAGATACTCCCGGGGGATTGGATACCTCAATGAGAGATATTATTAAAAAGATGTTAAATTCTACTATCCCTATAATAGTTTATGTCTCTCCTTCAGGTGGCAGAGCAGCCTCGGCAGGAGTGTTCATCACCTTAGCCAGTAATATTGCCGCTATGGCTCCGGGAACTAATATTGGTGCTGCCCATCCGATAGCTATGGGTGCAGAAGAGATTGATGAGGAAATGAAGGCTAAAATGGTAAATGATGCTGCAGCATACATTAAAAGTATTACTGAAAAGAGAGGAAGAAATGTCCAGTGGGCAGAAAAGGCAGTAAGAGAAAGTGTATCTATTACCGAACAGGAAGCCATCGAGATCGGGGTAATAGAATTTATTGCCAATAATGTAGATGAATTAATAGAAATTATTGATGGAGTGAGAGTGACTACAGCAAGTGAGACCAGAGTGCTTAAGACTAAGGGCTTAGAAATAATCTCTGTAAAGATGAGCTATAAAGATTTATTTCTCCATTCCTTAACCAATCCTAATATCGCCTATATCCTATTATTTTTAGGAATTTACGGCATCCTGGGTGAATTCAGCAACCCCGGCTCTTTTTTCCCTGGAATTGTGGGAGGAATATCTCTTGTCTTAGCCTTTGTAGCTTTCCAGAGTATACCCATAAACTATGGAGGACTCCTGCTCATCATCTTCGGTATTGTGCTCCTCGTTATAGAAATATATACTCCTACCTTTGGACTCCTCACTGCAGGGGGAGTTACCTCCCTTATTTTAGGCTCTTTTATGTTACCTAAGGCCACAGCTCCTTTTTTAAGGATTTCCTTAGTATTAATTATCTCCATGTCTCTTGCCACTGCAGCTTTCTTTGTCTTTGCTTTAAGCAAAGGGATTAAGATTCAATGGAAAAAGTCAGTTACGGGCAGAGAAGGTCTTATCGGAAAAGTGGGAATTACCAAAACCGTCCTTGACCCGGAAGGTACCATCTTTGTTCATGGAGAAAGATGGCAAGCCTCTGTAATAGATGAAAAAATTAAAGAAGGAGAAGAAGTAGAAGTATTAGAAGTAAAAGGCCTTCAGCTCATAGTCAAAAAATATATCCGAAAGGAGTAAATCACAATGGAAATAATTGCTCAGCTACAAATTTATCTGGGAATTTTAATAATAGTTCTCCTAATATTATCTCAGGCTGTAAAAATATTGCGAGAATATGAAAGAGGGGTAATCTTCAGATTGGGAAGATTGGTCGGCGCCAAAGGCCCGGGGTTGATTCTTTTAATCCCTATTGTAGATAGAATAGTAAGGATAAGTCTGCGGATTATTACTATGGATGTC
>NCRO01000373.1 GCA_002849045.2 Candidatus Sediminicultor secundus | reverse complement strand
TGCTAATGATGCTATTAAGAATGTAATGAAGGTAATAGGCATAATCTTACCAAAACCGCCCAGTTTCTCAAGATCAGTTGTTCCTGCTTTTTTTTCAACTGCCCCCCCCGAAAGAAAGAGACAGGATTTATATATAGCATGGTTTAACATATGAAACAACCCGCCTGCTATACCGATAGGATTGCCAGTGCCAATTCCTAAGACCATATATCCAACCTGACTTACAGCATGATACCCTAAAAGTCTCTTTAAATCATGTTGTATAAGAGCCATCATAACTGCCGCCACAATGGTAACACTACCTACTATCATTAAGACGGTATTTATGGCTGCACTCATTTCAAACATATCAAGGGTAATCCTGGCAAGGAAGTATATACCTAAAAGCTTATCCAGTGATGCCGGTAAAAAGGCAGTAACAGGTGTGGGAGCGTCTTCGGCAGTATCTGGAACCCAAGTATGAAACGGCATAGCACCTGCCTTGGCAAAGGCACCCGCTGCAAGGCACATATATGCCAAAACCGCTACCTTTGTATTTAAAGTTATACTTACTTCATCCATCTGAAATGAACCTGTAAGGCGCCATATAAGAGCCACCCCAAGAAGCATAAGGGCATCTGTTCCACCAATTATTATAAACG
>NCRO01000372.1 GCA_002849045.2 Candidatus Sediminicultor secundus | reverse complement strand
ATATTAAAAATAAATAATAGTTCCTGCATTAAAAATGGCTGTAGGATTATCTGTTAGAAATGATTTAATGTTAAGTTTGAGTGCCGGGCAAAGGTGAAAAGGCAGGGTAAGAGCCTACCAGTTGTTAGGTGACTAACAAGTTTAGTAAACCCCACTCGGAGCAAGACCAAATAGGAAGAGCTGTGGTGGCCCGCTGAATCTTCGGGTAGGTCGCAAGAGGTGTAAGGTAACTTACATCCCAGATAGATGATTACCACCCTTATAATTAATTCGTTAGTTAGTTGCTTAGTTAACTGGTTAATTGGTTAATAAACTATTAGTATTAAACTAGTTAACCAGACAACTAATTAACTAATTTGCATTTTGTATTTTAAACTAACGACTATTCACTAACCACTAATTTATAAGGGGACAGAACTCGGCTTATACGATCTACTTATCAAAATACAAAGATATAAAGACATACAAGATATTTTATTGTATGTCTTTTTTTATTCCATTATACTCAAGATATTCCTCGTGAAAATTAACTTAATCACTGAAAACGGGTCGGATAAATCCGACCTCTACTTTAAGAGTAATACTTCATACGAAAAAAGTTTTGAGTTTTGAATTATGGTTTTTCGCTTTTCGTTTTAAATTTTTAGTTTAATCGGGATAAGTATCTTGCTATTCAAAAGTCATACGCCATGATTAATACGATATACAATATATAAAAAGGGGAAAATTAAATGAAAAATATCTTAGGCCCTAACTGGACCGAGGTAATTCTTGATGCCATGCACTAAAAGGGAAGAAATATTCAAAAATTAAAACGAGAAACCAAAGACTTAATGGCA
>NCRO01000371.1 GCA_002849045.2 Candidatus Sediminicultor secundus | reverse complement strand
TTAGTTCCACTTCTTCTTGATTAACCATGCCAACTGCTATGGAACTAATTCCTTTAATATTTCTTACGAAATTAAAAGATTCTTCTAATTGATCAATCAAATGTCCTCCAGCCAAGGCTTTCATGGCGTACAAACCTTTTCCTGCCTTATGTGCTTTTGAGATTGCTTTAACCATATCATCAATACTGCCATCAATAATACCCATACCGAGTTTATTAATGATAGGGAATATAATATCAATCTCCTTAATTTCTGCCGCTCGTCTAACTGTTCCAACCGCATGAGTTGAAATTCCGATTGCCCGAATAGTTCCCTTTGCTTTATAATCCTTCAAACATTGAAATGCTCCTGCCCTTTCTTCAAAGACCGAGTGAGTAACTCTTGCGGTATGCAAGAGAAAAATATCTATACAAGACCGTCCCAGGGATTCAAGCGCCTTTTTTATGCTTTGCTCCATTTTTTTATATGTTTCGGCACTGGATTTAGTGGCAATAATCACTTCCTTATTATAGCCTTCCAGAGCTTTTCTAATGTGGGGATAAGTTTTGTAAGCTTCTGCAGTATCAATAAAGTTAATGCCCCTCTCCAGAGTAGCGCGAATAAGTTTTGCCCCTTTTTCAACAGATATGTTTGCCTGTAAGGGCCCTATGGGTAATGTACCAAAACACATCTCAGTTACAGAAATTTCTGTTTTTCCCAAAGAATACTTTTTCATATTTTTAAATCCCTTTCTTTGTAAGTTAAATTGAGAAGCGGCTTCTAATTGTGATGGAAAGTTGTACTAGCTCAATAATTCGGTAACTTTTTCTGGTTTCTTATAAGGAATGAAAATGGTAAATTAAAATGCACCTTTGGGCACGAGGCATCGTGCCCCTACAACTTACACTACTACCTGCTCTTCGTTGAGACACATAGGGGTTAGGCTTCACAGGTTCATAAAATGTAAAGCGAAAATAGAATAAAAAAATGTGAAGTTGTAAAACCTGACCCAAAGGTAAAACACATGTCTCTTATACACATCA
>NCRO01000370.1 GCA_002849045.2 Candidatus Sediminicultor secundus | reverse complement strand
GCAATGGAATAAAGCATTAAATTTAATTGTTCCTCAGGATTTAGAACTGGATAGCCTAAAAATAAAATCTCCGGCAGCTACTCGAGCAGCATCATCGATAGTCTTGAATGAACTTGCCGATAAAATTCCTTATCTTATCGGAGGTTCAGCAGATTTATCTCCTTCTACTAAAATATTCTTTATCACTATAGTCTTGGTTATGCTTACCATTTAATGAGGAGATTAATGGAGGCGAGTATGGAATACGAAATAATGCTAAAATTAAATCCTCCTCGTCTGGCCTCAGATGATGACCTAAAATTGGCAGATAGATACGCCCCCAGATTATTTGTAAATCCTAAAGAATTTTTCAAACTTAAAGATTTAGTAGCAGTAATCCACCCCAAAAAACCGATCATTGCCTATAATCTCTTCTGGGAAGATGATATAGACTATCCGGGAGATAATGACCCTTCCGACCATGAAGTAGTGTGGATAGAATTTAACAAAAAAAAGGTAGAAGTAACTGGAGTATATACTTATTTTCATAAGGCAATCCTTTCCACAGAAGAAGCGGTTAAAGACGCTAATCTTCACAATCAACGAGCCAGGATAAATGTGCAATGGGGTGAACATGGGTCGTTACCTTTGGAATGGGAGAAATTACATCCAGAAGCATTATTTGAAAAAATTAGCAAAAGAATCAAAATAAAAGATATGCCCCAAAGATACCGGGAGTTAAATAAAAGCGTTAAAAATCCAAACCATCCCCTGGCTAAAGACTGGCCTAAAAAATTTACAGGAAGCTATAAAGATTTTATTAGTTTTTCGAAATATATAGAATTGCGTAAATTCCTTAAAAAGAAAAAAATGGTGATAACAAGTAAATGGCCCAATGCAGTAATTAATCGCTACTTTCTTTCATATAATTATTTCCCCAAAAAACAGTGGCCTAAATAAGTTCGTATCGCGTATAGAGTATCGAGTATTGCGTTAAGAGAGAGGGAGAGAATAAAGAAAAAGATAAAAAATAATAATTATTCTTTTGTCTAACTACTTCACTAAAGTTTACACTAACATAATTTGGAGGATAAATTAACTTTGAAATATCTAAATTTACACTCCTGGGAAGTTAGCCCTCAAGAAGCCATTAAAATTCAGAAAAATTTAAAATCTAATATACGCCTAAAGAAATCTTTCAGTAAAATCGACAAAATAGCCGGGGCAGATGTTAGCTATTATCAAAATAAGATGATAGCAGGAGTAATAATTTTCGAATTTCCAAATTTAAAAATAATTGAAAGACAATTTTTTGTTTCTCCAGTAAACTTTCCTTACATCTCCGGACTTCTTACCTTTCGGGAAGGACCGAGTTTACTTGAGGCCTTTAAAAAAATAAAAATTACGCCTGATGTTATCCTCTTTGATGGTCAGGGAATAGCTCATCCCCGAAGAATGGGGATAGCCACTCACCTGGGATTATTTTTAGACAAACCGACTATTGGCTGCGCTAAATCCAGATTAAGCGGAAAATATACTTCAGTCGGGGAGGAAAAAGGAGACTATGCCCTATTAAAGGAAGATAAAGAAATTTTAGGAGCGGTATTAAGAACAAGAAAAAGAGTCAAACCTATTTTTGTATCCCCCGGGCATAAAATTGACCTGCCTAATTCTATAGAGATCGTCCTAAAATGTATAGTGAAATACAGATTGCCACTTCCGGTTCGAGAAGCTCACATTTTTGTAAATCAAATTAGAAATAACCTCATCCCTTGTACGATAGATGGAATTAAACTTTAATCACTCTTAAACTTGTTTTAATTTTTTCTTTCCTCCTTTAAATTTTAAATATATAATAAAAAAGTAGCAAATAGTTAATAATGTTTAGTGGGAGCACAGCGTACCGTGTCTTCTTTTAACAAAACGGCATTACCGCTTTAGATAAGGTTCCATAGACAGTTAATTAAGGAGAGGTAAATAAATTAATGAAAGCAGAAATTATCAGTATCGGTAGTGAAATATTAAGGGGACAAATCTCAGATACCAACTCTAACTTTATTGTTAAAAAATTAGTTGAATTAAGTATTGATGTAGAGCATATTTCGGCAGTTAGTGATAATCCTGAATCATTATTATCAACCTTAAAACAAGCCCTTCAACGTTCTGACCTAATAATTACCACCGGTGGGCTGGGACCTACGGAAGATGATATTACCTACCAAACCATTACCAGGGCTTTAAATCTTAAACTGATAAAATATCCGGAAGCTGAAAAAAATTTAAAAAGAATTCTCAAAAAAATTAATAAAAGAATTTCTCCGAGCAACCTCAAACAAGTCTACCTTCCGGAAGGAGCCAAAATTATCATTAATCAATATGGCACTGCCCCGGCTATGATTTTAGAAAAAGATAACAAAATTATATGTTCTTTTCCCGGTGTCCCTCATGAGATGAAAAACCTGATAGAAGAAAATCTAATCCCTTATCTAAAAGAAAAATTTCCACCTTCTATGATTAAAAAGTCAAAAATTTTAAAGATTACTGGTCTTGGAGAGTCATCGGTTAATGAACTTATTCGCGACTATATGAACAAACAAACTAATTTTTCTTTTGGCATCTATGCTAATCCGGAAGATATTCAGGTCCAAATAACTACCCAGGCTCCCACCGAAAAAGAGGTAGAAAAACTATTACAATCTTCGGTTAATCAATTAACTAAAATATTGGGTAATTATGTTTATGGAACTGGTAAACAAAGTTTAGAAGAAGTCGTGGGAAATTTATTAAAGACTAAGAAATTAAAAGTAGCGGTGGCAGAATCCTGTACCGGAGGGATGTTGGGAGAAATGATTACCCGAATCCCAGGAAGTTCTGAATATTTTCAAGGCGGGGTGATAAGCTATAATGCCAGGGTTAAAGAAGACCTGTTAAAAGTACCGCCGGAAGTAATCAGAAAATATGGAGAAGTAAGCAAGCAAGTGGCTAAATTAATGGCCGAAGGTGTAAGAATAAACTGCCACAGTGATATAGGAATTAGTATTACCGGCATTGCCGGTCCGGGAGGAGCAACGGAAAAGAAGAAAGTGGGACTGGCTTATATGGCTTTAGCTGGTGGCAAAAAGACTATTACCCAAAAACACCAGCTATTCGGAAGCCGCCAACTAATCCGCTTACGCTCAGCCCGCCGCGCCCTGAATATGCTCCGTATGTATTTAATGGAAAAATAATTATATTCTAAAATTAATTTAGATTAATTTTATTTTATAAGGAGGTAAGTTTTGATTAAGGTAGGGGAATTTTATACACCGGGAAAAATTATCTTTGGTCCGGGAGGATTATCTCAAGTTGGGGCAGAGGCAAAAAGATTAGGAAATAAAGTTTTAGTGGTATTAGGTAGGAGTGCGATGAGAAAAAATGGTGCGCTGGACCGCTTAACTCATTTGCTTACGGAAAATAATTTAGAATATACAATCTATGAAAATATCCCCTCTGACCCTACGGTAGAAACAGTGGATACCGGAACAGGTTTTGCCCGAAAAGGAAGCTGCAATCTGACTATAGCCCTGGGGGGAGGAAGCGTCCTGGATACTGGTAAGGCCATCTCGGTAATGGTAACTAATGAAGGTTCGGTGGCTGATTATCAGGAAATCGAAGGAAAAGGCAGAAAATTTCAACACAAACCCATTCCTTTTATCGCCATTCCCACTACCTCGGGTACCGGCTCAGAAGCGACTAAAAATGCGGTAATCACTAACACTAAATTTAGTTTAAAAAAGAGTATAAGAGACCCCATGCTTATTCCGGAAGTAGCCCTGGTTGACCCCGAACTCACTTTATCTCTTCCACCTCATATCACTGCTGTCTGTGGTGGAGATGCATTAACTCAATGCATAGAATCTTATTTAGGTAAGAAAAGTCAGGAAATCACCGATACCCTGGCCTTGCACGCTATAGGATTAATCGGTAAAAGTTTGGTCAAAGCAGTAAAAGACGGAAAAAATTTAGAAGCACGTAAAAATATGGCTATGGCTGCACTTTTGAGCGGGCTTTGCCTATCTAATTCAGGATTAGGAGCAGCCCATGCCCTCTCTCACCCTTTGGGGGTATACTACAAAATTCCTCATGGTCTGTCCTGTGCAGTACTGTTACCTTATGTAATGGAATATAATCTGCCAGTAGTTACCAAAAAGTTGGCTAAAATAGCTCAATCCTTAGGGGAAAATATCTCTTTATTGTCGGAAATAGAAGCCGCTCAAAGGGCAGTAGAAAAGATAAAGGAAATACTTTCTGCGGTCGGAATTAAAAAAAATCTTTCTGAATGGAGGATAAAAGAAGAAGATTTTCCACAATTAATTAAAGGTGCAAAAGGGGGGAGTTTAAATAATAATCCGCGGGATACATCTGATGAGGATTTAATTGAACTGTTATATAAAATGACTGGCCTTTATTGATATAACAGAATTACATTAAATTTAAATTAATTTATTATTTTAGTATTTTAGTATCTTTTTTGATATTCGCTTCTTGGTCTAGGTGGTTTGGCTTCATCAATCTTTAAAGGACGACCTTCGAAATCGGTATCATTTAACGCATCTTTGGCTTTTCCAGCTTCTTCTGAAGAAGACATTTCTACAAATCCAAAGCCTTTGCCTTCGATAATGTTGACACTCTTAACTTCACCATGATTAGAAAATACTTCACTTAACTGATCATTGGTTACAGAATACTTAAGATTTCCTACATATAATTTACTACCTTGCATACTTTTTCCCTCCTTTTCGATATTTCTCTTAAGTCCAATAACGTTTCTTTGGGAGAGAAGAAGCAAAATAGTGATTCTAACCTCTTAACGATAACATTATTAAAACACAAGAGATCCTTTTTTAACAATCTGTTATAAAGAACTCAGTTGATTGTTGTTAGCATCTCTTTTCAGTAACAAAGACCAGTCGTTTTTATCTAACAAACTTTAACTTCACAAGTATAGCACAGTTTTTAATTTTGTCAAATTTATTTAACTAACAATTTATTAATTTACTACCCTGCTAAATTTCACACTAATTATTTCAACAAGATTGATATTCCGTTCTACTGATTATCTCATCTTGTAAGGTTTTACTGAGATTGTTAAAATAATCGCTGTAACCTGCTACCCGCACAATAAGATTTCGGTATTCTTCAGGTTCTTTTTGAGCAGCTCTTAGAGTATCAGCACTTACTACATTAAATTGTATATGATGCCCCCCCAATTTAAAGTAAGCCCTGATTAGGTGAGTAAAGCTGTTTAGCCCTTTTTCTCCTTCTAATAATTGAGGGGTGAATTTTTGATTTAGAAGAGTCCCACCTGTTTTTACCTGATCCATCTTGGCTGCTGATTTAATAACTGCTGTAGGCCCCAAACGGTCAGCACCCTGGACAGGGGAAATACCTTCGGATAACGGTTGTTTCTCTCTTCTCCCATCTGGGGTAGCTCCCACTACCGAACCAAAATAAATATGGCAGGTTGTGGGTAGCATATTAATCCTGTAAACTCCGCCTTTGGTATTCTTTCTTCCGTTTACCTCCTCATAAAAGGCATTGAATACTAATTTCATAATATCATCAGCATAATCATTATCATTCCCGTATTTAGAGGTTTTGTTCAAAAATAGTTGGCGTATCTCTTCATGACTTACGAAATTATTATTTAATATTTCTTTTAATTTTTTCATACTTATATTTTTCTGTTCAAAGACATGATATTTAATTGCTGAAAGACTGTCAGTGATAGTCCCAATTCCCACACCCTGAATATAATCGGTATTATAGCGAGCTCCTCCGGCATTATAATCCTTCCCTTTTTTAATACAATCACTAATTATTATAGAGAGGAATGGGGCTGGCATATAAGTAGCATATAATCTTTCAATTATATTATTTCCTTTTATTTTTATATCTATAAAATGGTGAAGCTGTCTTTTAAAGGCAGCCAGTAATTTTTCAAAAGAATTAAATTGAGTTGCTTCACCAGTTTTTATTCCTATTTTCTTACCAGTCTGGGGGTCAATACCGTTATTTAAAGTTATCTCCAGAACTTTTACTAAATTAAAATAACCGGTTAGGATGTAGCTCTCTTTACCGAAGGCACCGGTCTCTACACAACCACTCGTCCCCCCACAGCGGGCATCTTCTATAGATTTACCCTGCCTGAGCATCTCTTCGATAACTTCTTCGGCATTAAATACCGAGGGTTGACCCCAACCCTTTCTGATTATCTCACCAGCTCGCTTTAAAAATCTATCCGGACTTTTCTTGCTCAATTGAATATTGGTACTGGGCTGCAATAATCTCATTTCATCGATTACATCGAGTATCAGATAAGTCAGGTCATTCACTCCATCAGAACCGTCTACCTTTAATCCGCCATTATTAATATTGGCAAAATCGGTATAGGTCCCACTTTCTGCTAAAGTGACTCCCACTTTGGGCGGCGCCGGTTGGTTGTTAAACTTTATCCAGAAACACTCTAAAAGTTCCTTTGCTTTCTCTTGAGTCAGCGTCCCCTCTCCCAGCCCCTTTTTATAAAAGGGGTATAGATGCTGGTCTAATCTGCCAGGATTAAAGGAGTCCCAGGTATTAAGCTCGGTTATAACTCCTATGTGAACGAACCAGTACATCTGAAGGGCTTCCCAAAAATTGCGGGGAGGATGGACAGGGATATGTGAACAAACTTCGGCTATTTTTTTTAACTCTTTTTTTCTTTGAGGATTTATCTCGGTATCAGCCATCTCTAATGCCTTTTCGGCATAACGCTCGGCAAAGCTGATTATAGCTTTAGCACAAATAAGCATGGCTTTTAATTCTTCCTGTTTATCATAAGCTTCGGGGTCATTTAAATAATCGAGATTCTGTATATTTTTTTCTATATCCTGGATAAAATCAGAAAAGCCTTTATGATATATCTTATCATCAGCCACCGTATGTCC
>NCRO01000369.1 GCA_002849045.2 Candidatus Sediminicultor secundus | reverse complement strand
TAGAATAATGGATAAAAAGAAGAGCTCATTTAGAATAGATGCCCATCAGCATTTTTGGGTTTATAATCAGGAGGAATATAAATGGATTGATGCATCTATGGAAAAATTACAGCGAAATTTTCTTCCCCCTCATTTAAATAGGGAATTAAAAAGAAATGGTATTGATTTTTGTGTGACTGTACAAGCCCGACAGACCTTACAAGAGACTAAATGGCTCTTAGAATTAGCCCAAAATAATTCGTTTATTAAAGGAATAGTGGGGTGGATTGATCTTAAAAGTAGTTCCGTGGAACAAGATTTAGAAAAATTTGCTACCTATAAGAAATTTAAGGGAGTTCGGCACCTCTTGCAGGATGAAGATGATGACCGTTATATGCTTCAACCAGATTTTAAAAAGGGACTAAGTCAGTTAAAAAAATTTGATCTTACTTATGATATATTAATTTATCCTCGACACATTAAATACGCTTGTACCTTAGTTTATGAATTTCCACATCAAAAATTTATAGTAGATCATCTGGCCAAACCCTTAATTAAAGAAGGCAAAATTGAACTATGGAAGAAAGATATACGGAAATTAGCCAAAGCAGATAATGTGTTTTGTAAATTAAGTGGTATAGTTACAGAGGCTAATTGGAATAGTTGGAAGCAAGATGATTTTATACCTTATATGGAAATTATATTAGAAGCTTTTGGCCCTAATCGACTTTTATTTGGTAGTGATTGGCCGGTCTGTACGGTAGCCGCAAAATATGAACAAGTTTTGGAAATCGTGACTAATTTTATTAGTTCTCTTTCACCAGCAGAACAAGCCCACATTATGGGCCAAAATGCTATAGATTTTTATAATTTGGAGGTGTAGGAATTTACTATATGAAAGCAGCAAAAATCTTAAAACCAGGTGTAGTAAAATTAGTAGAGATAGACAAACCTAAAGTAGGCGCTGAGGAAATTCTGATAAAATTAAAAGCATTAGGCCTTTGTGGCAGTGATCTTAAAACTTATCGGGGGCAAAATCAGATGGTAAGCTATCCGCGTATTCCTGGTCACGAGATAGCCGGAGAAATTGTTCAGAATGGGAAAAATGTTCCTTCTGAGTTCCAGGTAGGTCGGCTTGTCACTGTTTCTCCTTATAGCTCCTGTGGAAAATGCGTTGCTTGCCAGCAAGGAAGAGTAAATTGTTGTCCTTATAATCAGACTTTAGGGGTACAAAGAGATGGGGCAGCTGTAGAGTTTATTGCTTTACCTTATAAAAAGGTTTTTTTAGTAGGAAATTTACCAGAAGGGCAAATTGCCTGTATTGAACCCTTAAGTGTAGGATGGCATGCTACTAATCGAGTACAAGTAAGTTCAAAGGATATAGTATTAGTATTTGGTTGTGGGATGATTGGTTTAGGTGCTATTGCTGCCTCAGGATACAAAGGGGCTAAGGTAATTGCTGTTGATATTAATGATTTAAAATTAGAAAAAGCGAAAGCTTTAGGAGCAAATTATACAATTAACTCTCAAAAAGAAGATTTAGAGAAGAAGATTTTTCATCTTACCAGCGGTCAGAGTGTGAATGTAGTCATTGAAGCAGTGGGCTTATCGGAGACTTTTAAGAAAGCTATTGATTTGGTCTGTTTCGCAGGTAGAGTGGTTTATATTGGATATGCTAAAGAGCCTGTGGAGTATGATACAAGTCTTTTTGTAAAGAAAGAGATAGACATAAGAGGCTCGAGGAATGCATTAGATGATGAAATTAAAGAAGTCATTAAAATGGTGGAAAGTCGAAAAATTAAAATAGAAAATTTAATTACCCAAAATTACCTTCTTAAAAATTTAGGAGAAGCATTTAGATTTTGGGATAAAAATACAGATAAGGTGACTAAAATAATTATCCACTTTTCTTGAAATAATTTTAAAAATAAAAAAATATTTTAAAATTAATATTTTTAGCTTTAAAAGATAGATTAAGTTGTTTTTATTTGTAAGAATTAGACAAAGAGACAAAGAAAAGAATAGATTAAAAATAAAGATTATATTTTTTAAGAAGAATAGGTGGTAAAAATGAAAAGAAAATATCTTACAATTTAATTGACAGAAAAATATATTTTTTATATAATGAAATCGTTAACATTTAATTTAAAATAATATAAAAACTGGCAAAAAAATGCATAATTTTGAGAAGGGTTATAAATAAATTGAAAGCAAATATTACTGATGTCGCAAAAAAAGCAGGGGTATCTACCACTACGGTTTCCCGCGTATTAAGAGATTATCTCGGGGTGAGAAAAAAGACTCGAAGAAAAGTACTTGAAGCCATCTCTGAATTAAAATACGAAGTAAATGCAGTAGCTCGAAATTTAAGGCAAAAAAAAACTAATTCTATCGGAGTAATCGTTGGTAATGTACTTTCACCATTTTATTCTATTATTGCTAAAACAGTAGAGGATATTGCTAATAAGTGGGGTTATAGTACTATTTTATGTAATGGTGATGAAAACCCTGAAAAAGAGCTAAAATATCTTAAAATATTGAAATCTAACCGAGTTGACGGAATAATCCTTGTACCTACCGGTAAAAATTCTAATTATATTAACTGGATGATAGATTCAGGAGTTAAAATTGTTCTTCTAGATAGATTAATAAAGGGAACAAACTGTGATGCAGTTTTAGTAGATAATGAGAATGGTTCCTATAAAGCGGTGAGATATTTAATAGAACAAGGTTATCGAAAAATTGGAATAATCAACGGTTATTTAGATAGAACCACTGGCAGAGAAAGATTTAATGGTTATTTAAGAGCATTAAGAGAAGCAGGTATTTCCCCGGATGACAATCTAATAAAGATTGGTAATTTTAAAGAAGATAGTGGCATGAAGCTAACTAAAGAGTTATTGGAAAATTCCAATAGGCCTCAAGCCATTTTTACTACCAATATGGATATGACTTTAGGCGCACTTATTGCTATTAAAAAAATGGGTATTAGCATACCAGATGAATTAGGTATCATTGGTTTTGATGACCCTGAATGGGCTTCTATATTAAGTCCACCACTTACTGTAGTTAGTCAGCCAACTAATGCCCTTGCTTCCACTGCCGCGGAGCTTTTAATTAAAAAAATAGAAGATAAAAAAACAGGTACAAGTCATGAGCCTCTAATAATGACTTTACATACTAAATTAGTAATTAGAAATTCAGCTCAAAAAATTAAACTTCACCTCGTAAGAGTTAAATAAGTAAATAAATATTATTTAGCATTATTTCCTAAACGAATGTAAAGTAGAATGAGTTATACTAAAAATGGTATCGTTTCCATAAATACATAAAGGAGGTGGTTAAAAGAAGGTTATTTTAAATAGATTTCAGGATAAATTTATTTTAAAATTTTAAGGAGGTTTTTTAAAATGAGAACGGTAAAGAATAAATTTAGTGTTGTGACATTAGTGTTTATAGTTGCTTTGCTTATGGTTATTTTTTGTTTATCGGTAACTGGAATAGCTGCAGAGAAATATAAAATTGGATTGGACACTAAGATAATTAGTAATACCTGGGAATGGCTTTTTGGAAAAAGTTTTGAATGGTACTGTGAAGATAATGGTTTTGATTGGATAAGCAATGAAGCAGGTGGCGACCCCGCGGTTCAACTTACTCAATCGAAACAAATGATTCAAATGGGAGTAGATGGGCTTATTATCTGTGCGCAAGATGGAGAAGCAGCTAAACCTATAGTGGATTGGGCTAATGAAGCTAATATTCCAGTAATTACTACAGATGCCGATATTAATCATCCTGATGTTAAAATGTATGTAGGATATTCTGGATTTTTAGCCGGTCAAAAACTGGGTAACATGTTAGCAGAATATCTAAAAAATGAAGTAGAACCTATAGGTAAAGTAGCCGGTAGAGTTCTGGAAATGCTTGGTCCTTTAGGGGGAGCTTCCGCTATTGACCGAAGTGAAGGGTTCCATAGTATAATAGATAAATATCCTGATATAGAAGTAGTGCAAGCCCTGGGAGAATTTCAAGAAACTCCAGCTAAGACTCAAGCTGAATCCATACTCAGAAAAGATCCTAATATAGATGCCCTCTATTCTGCTAATGGTCCTATGTGTAGTGGCGCAGTAGAAGCGATGAAAGATTTAGGACTGGATCCTACTAAAATATTTGTGGCTACCATCGATGCTAATCCAGCAGTATTGCATAAAATTAGAGCAGGAGAAATTACAGTAGCGGTAGACCAACCCTGTCCTTTCTATAATCCTATTGCTGTTTACTACATGGCAAAATATTTAGAAGAAGGGGAAAGCGCTCTACCTAAAGTAGGGACTACAGTTACCGCAGATGATATCGATATTTCAGGGAAACCTCATTTAGATACAGACATATGGGCTGCCAAGACTGCTTGGTCCCCGGCAAAAATTTCTGAGAGAGAAGGCCATCTCTGGTTCCAAACCAATGCTTTAGTAATTACTAAAGAAAATGCCGATGCTAAATATCTTTGGGCTAATATTGAGGTCCCCGGATGGTAAGATAAAGAATTTTAAACAATAAATACTAATTACAAATATAGATTTCTATACAAGATTTTAATCGTCGACATAATATATAGAACAAGAGAGCAATTTAAAATAAGACTTTGCTCTCTTGTTCTATTCTCAAGAAAGAACAAAAATATTTTTTTAAAATATATATTGAAACAAATGAGGTAATATAGATGATTAATTCACAAAAAATTAAACTTGCACTTGTAGAACATATGATATGGGTTATTATCATTGGGGTATCGATTATTTTTTCCTTGACGATATCAAACTTTTTTACAGTAAAAAATTTTCTTTTTATTTTATACGCATCATCAGCTTTGGGATTTTTAGTCTTGGGAGAAGCTATAGCTTTATTAGGTGGTAATATGGATCTTTCCTTATCAGAGAATGCTGGTTTAACTGCGATGTTGGTGGGTGTAATTTTAGTAGATTGGGCACCTTGGCTTCCTGGTTGGGTAGGTATCATATTAATGGTCTTAGTTGGTGCTCTTTTAGGGTCTATAAATGGGTTTTTTGTAGGTAAGATGAAAATAAATCCTTTTTTAATTACTCTTTCTACATTTTTAATGTTTAACTGGAGCACTTATTATCTTCGTCGGGGAGCTATCATTAAAGTTCCTGATGTTCTTTTGGTGTTAGGAGGAGGAAAAACCGGAGGAATATTCAATTCCATTTTTGTCCTTGTAGGAATGGTGATTATACTCTATATTATTTTAGATCACACTCGATTTGGTAGTCATATTCGGGCTGTTGGGGGAAATTCTGATGCTTCCGGAATGTTGGGGATAAGTGTGGAGAATACCAATTTTTGGATATTTACTATTTCTGGAGCACTGGCAGGAATTTCTGGTCTTCTTTACGTGGGTTATCTAAAATGCATTCCCAGTACTATAGCTGATGGAGCTATCTTTTTAGCTTTTGCAGGAGCTATTATTGGTGGTGTTAGTTTAAGAGGTGGTAGAGGTTCAATAATTGGAGCCTTAGGTGGCGTTATTTTGATGGGAATTATTGATGCTGGTTGTACGATGACAGCTATGGAGCCAGCCTTAAGAGGAGTATTAAATGGATTTATTTTATTGGTAGCAATATTAATTAATAGAACAAGGGGAAATTTAAGAGACAGGATTTTGATGCCTAAATAAATTATTTTAAAATTTTTAAGATAAGGATTTGATATTATGGAAGAAAAAAATGTTAATAAAAGTCTGCCTTTAGTAAAGGTACAAGATGTTTATAAATGGTATGGGAAGGTTCAAGCTCTAAAAGGAATAAATCTCGAAGTTTATCCCGGTGAAATAATTGGACTGATAGGAGATAACGGCGCAGGTAAATCTACTCTAATAAAAATATTATCTGGAGTTCTTTCAAAAAATAGAGGGAAGATATACTGGAATGGGGAAGAAACCAATATTTCTTCCGTAAAAGATGCAAGAAACTTGGGAATAGAAACAGTATATCAAGATCAGGCAGTGATAGGGTGTTTAAGTGTAGCTCAGAATATTTTTATGGGAAGGCAACCCATTAAATCCTGGGGTCCGATTAAAATTTTAGATAAAAGTAAGATGAGGGAAGAAGCAAAAAGATTAGCCAAAGATTTGAAATTACATATTCCTTCTCCGGATCAAGATAGCTTCTCCTTGACATGCAGTACTTAATCGTCTTGCCTCTTTAGAAATTTCCTTTAATGATAAGAGATGGGCATTATGAATTATAGGCACCATAAGCCCTCGTGGTGAATCTACAGCAAATCCCAGATGTACATGTTCAAATTCAAGTATCTTATCGTTAAGGAAATGAGCATTCATGTTTTTAAATTTGGGAAGAATATTAGCAACTATATAAAGTAGAAAATCATTAATATTAATTTTGCTTAATCCTTTCACTTGGGGACTGGATTTTAGCGTTTTCCGACAGGCCAATAAATTAGAAGCATCGGCAGAAGTATTTAAGGTAAGCTGAGCAGTACTCTGTAGGGATTTAAGCATTCGTTCTGTGATGAGCTGCCGTACTCCTTTCACTGGAATTTCCTTTGTTGGCCCCGGAAAAGATATGTCCCGTTCTTTAGTAGGTGGTGTCACGCCAGAAATTGTTTTTGCAGTATCTGCAACAGTAGCAAGTTGTTCCTGTTCAGATATCGTCTTTTCTACATCCCTTTTAATAATCCTCCCCCCAGGGCCCGAACCTATAAGTTTGGAAAAATCAATTCCCTTTTTTTCTGCAAAATGTCGGGCAACTGGAGATATAGATATTAAGCCGGCTTCAAAAGAAGGTCTTGTTTTTTTAACTGATTCATCTGAAGTCATGGCTTTCTGATTTTCTACATATTCACCTTTAGAAACAGAGACAGTTTTTTTGGGGATAAGATGGTCAATTTTTTCTCCCGGTTGCCCAATTATGGCAATAGTGTTAAGGACTGGAACATCGTCTCCCTCTTTATAAAAGATTTTTAGTATTGTTCCTGCTTCAGGAGCTTCCACTTCAAAGACTGCCTTATCGGTTTCCACTTCACAGATAGGCTCTTCAGCTTTTACTTTGTCCCCTACTTTTTTATTCCATTTAATAATAAAACAGGATTCAACAGATTGTCCTTGTTTTGGCATAAGTACTGCTATAGCCATTTTTAAATCCTCCTTACTAGACTTTCCAATTTTTCTCTATAACCTATAAATAAGATAAACATTTGGCGTTTTTAAAATAAATATTTTATGTTTAGTTACTCTTTGTCCTCATTCTTCAGGTAAGTACTTCTTGATATCAAAGGATTTTCTGATTATCATTCTGCCTTCAGCAATTGATTTAATTTGTCCCATAGATTTAGCCTGAACTATTAGATTCCCAATGGCAGTTGCTTCAACCGGTCCTGCAAAAACTGGCAGACCCGTTGCATTAGCAACAAGTTGACACAGGAGACCGTTTCGACATCCTCCTCCAATAATATATATTTCATTAAGAGTCCTATCGGTAATCTCTTCTATCATCTTAATAGTCTCTGTATATTTCTCTGCTAAACTTTCGATAACACCTCTTACAATTTCTGCAGGTGTCTTGGGAATTTTTTGCCCTGTTTCCTGGCAATAGTCTTTGATTCTATCTGGCATACTACCATCAATTAAACCGGGGCTTAAGAATCTTAAGTCATCCGGATCGATCCTAAAATTTGCAGGACCATACTTTAAGGCTATTTCAGTCAGCTCATCATAAGAATATGACTTTACCTTCTCATCCCAGTATTTTTTACACTCCTGAATAATCCAGAAACCGGTAATGTTTTTAAGAAATCTGAAACCACCATTTGCAGAACCTTCGTTAGTAAAATTATATTTAAAACTCATCTCGTTAATAATTGATTCAGGAGTTTCTATCCCTAATAAAGACCAGGTACCTGAACTGATATAGGCATAATTAATATCATCTTCAACTGGAACAGCTGCAACCGCAGACCCGGTATCATGACAAGCAGGAGCAACAACCACTACTTCTGAATTTACGCCAATCTCCTGAGCAATGGCCGGTAAAAGTTTCCCGATTTTTGTCCCGGGCATAATTATTTTTCCAAATATTTCCCTCTTAAGTCCAAGTTTATTCAGTATCTTTGTTGACCAGTCCCTTCTTATAGGATTATATAGCTGAGTAGTGGTGGCAATTGAATATTCATTTTTTTTAATCCCGGTTAACCAGTAGTTTAAGAGATCGGGAATAGTCAGGAAATATCTTGCATTTCCAAAAACTTGAGGTTTGTTCTTTACAAATGAGTACAATTGATAAATAGTATTAATCTGCATAAATTGAATGCCAGTCTCTGCAAAAATTTCTTCTTTGGGTATAATTTTAAATGCTTCATCCATTATATTATCTGTTCTCTTGTCTCGGTAGTGATAGGGATTTCCCAGAATATCACCATCATTATCTAAAAGAGCATAATCAACTCCCCAGGTATCTATGCCAATACTTACTATCTGATCGGAATATTTTTTGAAAGCCTCTTTTAAACCTTTCTTTATCTCATTGAATATTCCCAAAATATCCCAGAAAATACTGCCTTTAACCCTTACTAAACTATTAGGGAAACGATATATTATCTCCATCTTTGATACATCACCAACAATCACTCTTCCAGTTTCTGCACCAATATCAATAGCTATGAATTTTTGCATTACACTACTCCTTCTATCTCTGTTCTTCAAATAGACTTTGTCTGTATTTTTCATCTGTTCTTTCAGCTATATAGTTTACTACATCTTCAGAAAAAGTATTTATCCCTCCTGCAAGTAATGCTCCAAAACGAATTTCCGCTGCCTTATCTGCCATTAAGGTAATATTCTCTACTTCAATAGGAGTAGATCCTAAAGCAACAAATCCATGATTTTGAATATAAATAGATTTAGGTCTCTCTCCATGTTTATCTAAAAATATATCAATTTCTTTTTTTGTTTTTTGAGCAAGTTTAACCCCTGGATCTACATAGGGAATAAAGACCGATTCTTTTCCCAGTAGAACAATTTCATCAGGATAAATTCTCCCTTTAAGATTCTCCGGGAAACTCTTTGAACAGGTCAACCTATTCACTGCTGTGGGATGAGTATGACCAACAAAGTTTACTCCCTCCAGATTAAGGCAAATAGCATGTAATAGGGTTTCTACAGAGGGGGTTGCCTGGTATTTTTTATCCACCTTAGCTTTTTCAAAGATGTAATTAATTTCTTCAGCATTAGGATTCTCCATATTTATAAGCTGCATAATCGGTTCAAAATACACTTGAATAAAATCTTTCTCACTTACTTTAGCAAGCTGAGTCCCACTTGCTTTTACAAAAAAACTCTCAGCAATATTATCAACCTCAATCTTGGCTGAAGTATTACCTTCGCCAATAATTGTAAGATGATAATTTTCTCTTCCAAGATTATTGGAAAGCTTCACCAGTTTACGCAAAGTCTCAACTTTAATATCCTGCCATTCCTCCATTTTCCATTCCCCTCTCATAATTATTAACTTCTTTTACTGATTACTTTCTATATTATTATAAAAAGCTCTTCCCTCGTAAAATATTTTCCAAAAATATTACACCCCTTGTATTATCTATTGTCACTTTTTTAATAAACGAGATTGTTTTGATTATTCTTTCTTTGTATATTTATTTAATAAGACATGGTTACTTCTCAACGATTGGTCCGCTCGCAGAAAAAATGTTATCAAATATAAAGGTTACTAAATTCTTCTTCTCCTGCACGATGTTAGATGCAAGAGGTATCTATGAATCTAATGTCCTGGAAGGAAATATTAAGGTAAAGATGTTCAAAAATTCCAGGCTTCATTATCTCCTGGTAGATTCCAGTAAATTTGATAAGGCGTCTATCTTCCGGACAACTGGTATTGAAAACGTAGATTCGATAATAACAGACAAACCATTACCAAATGAATATCTCGATATATTGAAAAGAAAAAAAATTGAAATTATTTCCCCAACTCAATGACAAATTTTACAATAATCAATAAAAACCAAATCTTATTCTCTATTTTCTTTTTAATCTCTCCATCGTCTGGTTATCCACCAGACCAAAATAATCATATAATTTTCTATATTCGGTAAATAGTTGGTTATAGACCTCTGCGTTTTCGGGATAGGGAGATAAGTTTTTTTCCCGAGGGAGGCCATATGTTCTACCGCATCTTCAATAGAGTTATATCCTCCAGCTTCACTTCCTACGGCCAGAGCACCAAACATAGCCGCCCCAAAAGCGGAAGCCTGAAGAGATGAAGCAATTTTAATTTCTCGACCGATTACATCAGTATAAATCTGTATTAATATCTTTATCTTCTACCATATACTGGCCCAAAGTTTTCACAGGCCCTAAAGTCAGCAGATTCTAAATCCTTAGTTCCAAAAGAAGCCCAGGCTTTGGATCTGAAGATCTGCCCTTCAGGAACATTGTGCATGGCTACTGGGATCCTGAGCATAGAAGATAGGGTGATAAGGTCTTTTCCTATATGACCATAACTTATCGCCCCATGATTAGCTCCCCAATTGTTCATCACTGAATAGACATCTCTAAAGGCGCCTTCTTTGGTGAGGCGAGGGGCAAACCAGGTGGTGGGCCAGGTGGGGTCAGTACGTTCATCTAAGATGTGATGGATTTCAGGAGAGAGATCTACGGTGTAACCTTCGGCAATCTGTAATATCGGTCCTAAGCCCTTGATAAGATTTATTCTTACCATAGTGACTGGCATTACTCCTTTAGTATAGAAGGTAGAAGAATATCCCCCTCCTCGGAAGTATTCTAAGTTGGCGGGACTCCATTTAGTGTTTTTTAGGCACTTTTTTACTTCTTCTTCGGTTATCTCCCAGAAGGGTTTCATAACTGATTTTCCTTTGGCTTTTTGTTCTCCTGTAGCATCCAAGGTAGTAGAACCGGAATTAATCAAATGAAGAATACCGCCCTGGGCAAGACCGCTTAATTCAATGCCGGTTACCCGTTTGACTGCTTGAGGGCTCCAGTAAGTCCTGATATCAGAAAAGATCTGGGCTCTATCGGTTAAGAGGTGAGCAAATAACATAGAAATGCCATTTAGACTATCGTTTTCAGTGGCAAAGATAAAGGGTTCCCTTATCCCATTCCAATCAAAAGAGGTGTTTAAGATAGTCTCCATAAAGTCACCATTCGGGAAGTGGTCGGTCCACTGCCTTTGTCCCTGGAAGCCAGCAGCAAGGGCATTATGGCCTTCGGCCTCCTCAGTAAATCCCAGTTCAGCTAATTTCGGATTACCCACTATTAAATCACGGGCTATCAGGGCCATCTTGATTACCATCTCCCATTCTCTATCCTTTTGGGAACGAGAGTGTTTCAATTCCTTTCTATTGCGGTCTTCTCCTTCTTTACAATTCTCTTTGACCCAGGATAGGGCTTTTTTATATTCTTCTTTATCATATATCTCTTCTTCTATCCTTCTTATAATCTCAGTCATATCTACATATTCGTTTCTCATCCCCAGATAATCCTGGAAGAAACCGGGGATAACCTGGGAACCGGCTATTCCCATAGAGACACCGCCGATAGAAAGATAAGATTTTCCTCTCATAGTAGCAACAGCCAGTCCGGCTTTAGTAAATTGTAATAGTTTTTGTTCTACATCTTCGGGGATACTATTATCATTTTGATCCTGGACATCTTTACCGTAGATACTAAAAGCGGGTAGTCCTATCTGGTCATGTCCGGCCAGAGCAGCAGATAAATATACTGCCCCAGGTCTTTCGGTTCCATTAAAACCCCAGATAGCTTTAGGGATAAGGGGATCCATATCTATGGTCTCCATCCCATAACACCAACAGAGAGTTACACTTATCGATACTCCCACTCCTTCCCGGGCAAATTTGTCAGCACATCTTGCTGCTTCTGCTACTCCACCGATGGTAGTGTCAGATATTACACATTCCACCGGTAGGCCATTAGAATGTTTGAGCTTTTTGGTAATCAGATCTGCAGTAGATTCAGCCATTCTCATAGTCTGCTCTTCTAAGGATTCTCTAATTCCTTTCCTGCGTCCGTCGATGATGGGACGGATACCGATTTTGGGAAGATTTCCGCATAATCTATTTTGAATATTTGGCATTTTATTATCCTCCTCTATATCGAAAATATTTTATTTATTAAAGATAAAAACTTTGTATAAATCTAAATAAAACTCAACCGAAATACAATTTTAAGAAATAATTTTCTTTAAAAAGACTAATATCTAAATTTCCTTATAAAGTATATATTATTTTTTACCATATTTAAATTAGTACAAATATATTTACATCTCTCCTGATTAAAATAACTCGAAAAATTTTCTTAAAATCTATTTGATGACTCCCTTTTTCAAAATTATATTAGCGTATAAAGCTTGCTCACTGCTTGCTACTACACAATACGATTGGGAAGCTCTTTCATAAAATTTAAACCTTTCTAATTTTCCAATATTAAAATTTTCCTTAGATTTCTTTAAAATTTCTTGATACTTATTCCAAATTGAAGGTATTCCATCATTTCCAGTATCCATATAGATTACATTAATATCAGCATAAGTATCCAGAGGGAAAAATTGAAGGATAGCTTTTAATAATTCTGGTATACCGAGACCATCAGCCCTAATTACTTTGTTTCCCGAAGATTCTGCAGGATAGTTACCATCAGCAATTACTATTTCATCACCGTGGCCCATTTCCATGAGCGTTTTCATTAGCTCTGGGGAAATAATGGGAGGAATATTCTTTAACATAATTCTTTTTCCTTTTCTATTTTCTAAAATAATAAATAAGAATAATTTTAATTGGCCAAATTTAAATAAATATTTATATTAGGTAATTAAATATAAATTCTTGATACTTATTTCTAACAAGTAGAAAATTATTGCTTCTTCTTTTATCTATTATCTATAATTGTTTTTCATTTTTATGCCAAATTTTTTCTTCTAAGTAACTGTAACCATTTTACGTAATTGCAAATTCTCCAAATCGTCAATGCTTGTTTCCTCTTTTTTTACATCAGCTACTTTTTCTCCC
>NCRO01000368.1 GCA_002849045.2 Candidatus Sediminicultor secundus | reverse complement strand
TTCCTTAGTCTTTTCCTCATTTTTGTAGTAACCCTTCATAACCATAAGGCCTTTAGTTAGTATAATACCTACTTCGCCATTAGGTAATTCTTTATCGTAATTATCTTTATCCACAATCTTTATCTCTACTTCTTTTTATCCATTATTCTACTCACTTTATTTTTAATTATTTATTCTTTTTTTTCTTTTTATTGCGTTCTAATCCTAAAGTCCGCTTTTCTATAGCCCCAGGATCATTATTTTCGGGCAGACCTTCTTTCCAGTAAACATTAGCTATCGGCTGAATTATTTTTCTAACCTTTTTTAGCAAATCAGGATCTGGGTTTACTCCTACATTACTAAGATTAGCTTGAACGTGCTTTACTTTACTCATACCCACTAAAGTTACGGCCACATATTCATGCGAAAAAGCAAATTGTAAGGCCAAATCAGAAATATTCACCTTTCTTTCTTGACAAAATTGGGTGGCTTCTTTTGCTACTTGCAATACTTTTTCAGGAGCTGGATGCCAACTTGGTGCTCCTTTTTTAGTAAGAGCGCGCATATGTAATGGTGAGGCATTAATTAAACCCACACCTTTCTTCTTAACTACCGGAGTTAAAATATCATCCATAGTGGTATCCAATAAATTATAACGACAAAAACTAAGAATAGTATCAATCTCCTGGGTTTCCACTATCTCTTTAAGTGGTGTTAAGGGATAACCAGTAATTCCAACAAAGCGAATCTTCCCTTTCTTTTTTAGTTTAAATATAGCCGGTAGAGTCTCTTCTATAATCTGCTTCCTTTTTCCAAATTCTATATCATGAATTTGAAATACATCAATATAATCAGTTTTTAGACGTTGAAGACTCTCCTCAACTGATTTTATAATTCTCTGAGCAGAAAAATCGAATCCATCAGGAAGAGAGATACCATATCTACCTACTTTGGTGGCCAGAATAATCTTGTCTCTCTTTCCCTTTAAAAATTCACCCAATCGCTTTTCTGCTAAGGTTCTTCCATAATAAGGAGAAACATCGAAATAATTAATCCCTTGTTCTATAGCGTAGTCTACTGCTCGTTTGCCCTCTTCCGGCACAATAGAACCAAATTCTGCCCCTAAAGGAGAAGCACCAAAACCAATAACAGATACTTTTAATCCTGTTTTTCCTAAAACTTTATAAATCATATTTTTCTAATTTCCCCTTTTTAAATATTTTAAATTAACAGTCTTTTTCATTATTATCTTGATACAAAATTACTTTTATACTTTTAAAAGAACGAATCAAGGTTATAGGTTAAAAGGTAAAATGCCTTATTAAAAATTCTTAGATGGTAAAGGTTAATAAATTCTTCTTCTGTATAATATTAAGTAAAATAGGTGTCTATAAATCTAATGTCCTGGAATGTAACATAAAATTAAAGATGCTTGAAAATTCCAGGCTTCATTATCTCCAAGTAGATTCCAGTAAATTTAATAAGGCATCAGTCTTTAGAACAACTGGTATTGAAAGCGTAGATGCAATAATAACAGATAAACCTTTACCAAATGAATATCTTGGTACATTAAAAGATAGAAATGTTGAAGTTATTACTCCGAAAAATAATGAAGAAGGTTATCAAGTTTAATCTAGCTTATTTTTGTTTTATATATTTTATTTTCTCTCTATAACTCTATAAACTGATTAAACAAAAAAATGCTAAAATTATTCAATTAACAAGAAAGAGTGATTACCCTCTCTTCCTATCTTGATAAATTCTCTAATTTCACATGTTAGTATTTTCCCATAACATAAAAATATTGTTTTACATTTAATAAAAAAGATTGGCTTCGAAAAAATTAGAAGGGGGTTTTATCCTATTCTTTTGGTGTTAATATGACCTCTAATGGTAGTTTGGTACTTGTATTAATCACCATTTTTGCTTTGAACCCGAGAGCTACAAAGTTTTTAGTAATTAATTTTAGATTAATTTTATCTTTGGAGTGCTTTTGTTTTTGATTATACTTACACCTGCTTCCACTGCAAGTG
>NCRO01000367.1 GCA_002849045.2 Candidatus Sediminicultor secundus | reverse complement strand
TATCATAGTCAGTACTGTTTCTTCTCGGCAAAAACGCTGCGTGATTTATTAAATTTCTAATTTTTTTTATCCTCCACCGATAATCGGAAATAGCTTAACCTCATTAGATTTAGTTAGAAGATGATCCTCTTTTACAATTAAATCTCCTACTTTAATGAAAAATACATCAGCAGAAGAAATCTTAGTATCTTTTAATACTTGATGAACGGTTACTGGTTTAGAATAGTTTGATTCTAAGATATTAGAGGAGTATTTGTACTTAAAATATCCCTCCAGCTTGATAATTATCTTCATCGACTGACCTCCTCAATCAGCCAATCCAAACCTAATTCGGTTAGTTTGGCAGGGGTGGGAATCCCGGTATCCGGGTTCCAACCCATTAATTCATATCGCAACCTTATAGCTTTTTTAAAATCTTTTTTATTGATTGCGCCTTGACCATCTAAAGAGCCACCTTTAAAGTTATGATAGAAGATCTCGGGCAGGGTATCATCTTTGGAAGTAAAACCTTCTCGGTAGTTAAATATGCGGGCCATATTAATAGAGCGCTCTCCTACCTGCATCAGCTCAAACCAGGTTGTCCTCCAGCCGGTAGCAACACAGATAATCTCTAATAATTCTTCCATGGTCCCTACACTTCGGGGGACATAGCCAAAATCACAGACTCCCAAGATATCAAAGACTGTCCAGTAGATATCTAATAACTTGAAGAGAGTCACTTTCTTTTCTCCTATATCAGTAGGAGATACCGGTTCTAATATACCCAGCTCCTTCATCTCTTTTATCCCTACCGAGTCTTTATCTTTAAAGAAGGGATCATGGGCAGCCTTCATATGGTCTGCTCCGTAGTCAGAGAGGGCGTATTGGAGCCCTACTCCGGTCTTAAGGCGGGGGTCATGCATAGGAATCTCCTGGCCTTTTACCTGGTGAATAAATTTTTCTGCACCTTTGCCAATTTTTTGAGCAGCAAGGTAAGAACCCTGAGATAAGAGGTCTCCCAGTCCCTCTCGATGGGCAATCTTTTCTATCATCTCAAGCACTGCTTCTTTGTTACCAAAAGTAAGCTCTATCCCTCCGGTGTCTTTTTTGGTGAGTAGTCCTTTTTCGTAACATTGCATGACAAAGGCTATGACCATACCGGTAGAGATGGTATCCATAGTGTATTTATTACAGAGTTCATTGGCTTTGGCAATGTATTTTAAATCAGAAATACCACAAAGAGAACCTAAAGAGACGATGGTTTCATATTCCGGACCTCCATAGGCGGGGTCAACTTTAAAATTTGGTTCATCTACTTCTACTACTCGCTTGCAGCGGATGGGACAGGCATAACAGCCTTTAGTGCCTTTTAAGATAGTTTTGTTTAGGGTTTCAGCAGTCAGGTTTTCTCCTTCTTTAAAATAGCCGGTAGTCCAGTTATAAGAGGGAAGGCATCCTGCTTCATAAAGGCCCCGAACAACAGCAGGAGTTCCTAATTCTCGAAGACCTCGGCTTAGGGGATTATCCATAACTCTTTTAGTAATCTCTTTGGTTATTTGACTTACTCTTTCTTTATCGTAGAGGTCTATCGGTTTAGTTCCTCTTACGGCAATAGCTTTTAGTTTCTTAGAACCCATCACTGCTCCCAGACCATTACGGCCATTAAAGTGTTTCAGTTCATTTACAATATTGGCAAAGCGCACCAGGTTTTCTCCGGATTGGCCGATCTGGGCAATCCTAACTTTATCATCTTTCAATTCTTCTTTGATTATCTTCTGTGTAATTCCGGTATGTTTCCCCCAAAGATGAGTAGCCTTTTTTATTTCTACTTGACCATCTTTAATCCATAAGTAAACAGGAGTTTTGGAACTACCTTTAATAACAATGGCATCAAAGCCAGTTTTCTTCAGTTCGGGTCCCCACCAACCTCCGGCTTCCGCTTCACCTTGAGCTCCGGTTAAAGGAGATTTGGCGCAGACAGTGTAACGGGGTATGGCCGGGGCAGGGGTGCCGGTTAGGACACTGGGAGCAAAGATGAGCAAGTTATCGGGAGATAGGGGGTCAATATGAGGTTTCATCTGGTTTAACATATAATAAAGCCCAATAGCTCTACCTCCCCAGTAAGTACGATAAAAATTCTCGGGAGGGTGTTCTACCCAGTGTTTTTTTGAACTTAGATTTAGGTGTAAGATATTTCCGGTATAACCGTATGGCATAGTTAGTTCTCTCCTCTTTCGGACATTTTAAAGTTTATTTCATCGAGCCTGTTTCTAAAAATTTCTTATGCCAGGACAAAGCTTCTTCGGTTAAATGAGGTGTATGTCCCCCTTTTTCTAAAGCTCGCTGGTAGTAATTTTTTAACTTAGATTTATATTCGGGATGGGTACAATTATTGATTATTGTTTCAGCCCTTTCCCGAGGAGATAATCCCCTTAAATCTGCCAATCCCTGTTCGGTTACTATTACATGTACATCATGTTCGGTATGATCAACATGAGAGACCATGGGAACCACACAAGAAATATCTCCATTTTTGGCAATAGCTTTTCTTGTAATTTTTTATTTTTTATTCTTCTATTCATTAATCTTGGCTCCGTAAAAATCATAAAGTCTAAATTTATTTTGTACTAATTCCTTATTTTTATTTATTTTCAAAACAAATTAAAAATCTAATCTCCTGTTTTCTTTCAAGTTATTTTTAATTCTAAATTTTTCCATTTATTTGCGGAATTTATTGCTCCTTTTATCCTGTATCTTATACATATCTCAGATCCCACGAGACTAGGAATGACATCGTATAC
>NCRO01000366.1 GCA_002849045.2 Candidatus Sediminicultor secundus | reverse complement strand
GAGTAAGAGTGTGTAAAAAATGTGGAGAAATAATAGATAAAGTTTAGGAGGTTGGATTATGTCCCGATTGAAAGATAAATATTTTAAACAGGTTGTACCAGAGATGATGAAAAAATTTAAATATAAAAGTGTGATGGCTGTTCCCAGATTACAAAAAACAATAATTAATATCGGGTTAGGAAGTGCGATAAAGGATTCAAAAATTATGGATGAAGCAGTAAAGGAATTAGCTATTATTAGTGGACAGAGGCCCATCATTACTCGTGCAAAGAGATCTATATCTAACTTTGGAGTTAGAAAAGATATGCCAGTAGGTTGTAAAGTTACCTTACGGAGTGATAGAATGTATGAATTTTTAGATAAATTTATTAATATTGCTATCGCTAGAATTCGGGATTTTAGAGGTATTCCGTCAGATTCTTTTGACGGGAGAGGGAATTATACTGTAGGTGTAAAAGAACAGTTAATTTTCCCCGAAATAGACTTTGATCAAGTAACCAATACCCTGGGAATGAATATTACTATTGTAACAAGTGCCTTAAACGATGAAGAAGGGAAAGCCCTTTTAGAATTAATGGGAGCTCCTTTTAAAAAATAGTTTATGTTTCGTATCTCATGAAGAAAAATAGCGTAGAGCGTACAGCGTTTAGCGTATAGTATCATAAGTAGAATATCTGTTATGTATTTTACGATTTTTTGTATCAAATTTAATCGAGCTGAAACAGGTTTGATAAATCAAAGAAATACTTATTACCAATCAATATTTGTTAGACAGTTGAACGTTTATACAGTTAATTGGTTAACTGGTTTGTGCTAATTTTTTAACTAAATAACTAACTAACCAGGTAACCGACTAACTGTATAACCAAATTTATACGCTCTACATTTCCCTGATATTTTTCTTTTCCCTTTATTTCTGGATCAAGCGTAGATAGAGAAACTAAAGTTGTTCCTTTCTTATCATCAATTACTTGGGCATATATATGCTTTAGGCTCCTAAAAATACACAGGCGTGGCCTTTCGCTTCTGCCAGATATATTTTTACGTACCCTTTTATGTCTTTTGATCCTGGCCAATCTTCTATCTATTTCAGTCAATATTAGCACTCCTTCCTATAAAATAGTCGTTAGTTTAAAACAAAAAATGCAAATTAGTCGTTAGTGAATAGTCGTTGGTCGTTAGTTTTAAATACAGTTTTCAGTTGTCACGGTTTACAGTTTATTGCAAGTGAATATGATAATACAATCTCTACGCACTTTGGGTTTTCTATAAACTGACAATTTGTAACTTAAAACCTATAAATTATTCATCATTAATGTATTTTATTTACCAAATACTATTCACTATTCACTATATACTAATCAGTTAACTGGCTTCTGGTTAGATAGTTAGCTATTTTAATACTAATATTTATTAACCAATTAACCAGCTAACTAAATAACTAACTAACGAATCAAATTAGTTTATATTGATTACTTTGCGGCAGTTTTACCCACTTTTCTTCTTACTGTTTCGTCAATATATCTTATTCCCTTCCCTTTGTAGGGTTCTGGTTTCCGCAATGATCTTATTTTGGCTGCAGTTTCACCTACTAATTGTTTATCAATGCCTTTTATTTTAATTATTTTCTGTTTTTCCACTTCGAATTCAATTCCTTTAGGCGTATCAACCTCGATGGGGTGAGAATAACCTACCTGAAGGACCATTTTTCCACCTTCAAGGGCAGCTCGATAACCTAATCCCTGTATTTCCAAAATTTTTTCAAAACCAGAAGATACTCCTTCTACCATATTATTTATTAAGGTTCGGCTTAGTCCATGCAAAGATCGATGAAATTTATTTTCAGAAGGCCTGGAAACAAAAATCTTATCTTCTTCTATCTTTACCTGCATATCTGGATGAAAACTTCTCTCTAAAGTACCTCTTTCTCCGGATATTTTTATATTATTATTATTTAGTTCTACTTTAACTCCTTTAGGAATAGTTATAGG
>NCRO01000365.1 GCA_002849045.2 Candidatus Sediminicultor secundus | reverse complement strand
ACAGCTAATTTTTTAAAATTTCTATCATAGATATTACCTCGTTCTCCCTCAATAGAAAAAGAAGTGAGGTGTTCTTGTTGGGCAATTTCTTTAAATTTATTACTTTGAATAACCTGAATGTTATATAATCTATAAATTAATGAAAAATAAAGAATTATAAACACTATAAGTAAAAAAATAATACGTTCTTTTTTTTCTTTGGAAAGCAACAACTATTTCCGCCCTCTTTAACCTATACCGCTACAAGTATATTATTTTAATGCTCCTAAAATCAAGTCGTTTATCTTCTTTAGGTCAAAACTAGCCCAAAAATTCTTTTCCTCTTCATAATTGTTACTGATTGCCCCGATACTATTTCCGGAATTAACCTTAGGAATGGGGTTTAAAGCAATAAATTTTACTTCTTTTGGTCTAATCATTCCCAAATGATTACTAGCAATTTTTTCAATTCTATCTAAGGCAGAAAGAGTCTCTACGGTAAGTTCAAGTTTTTTATTTTCTTCCTCTAAGGCTATTTTAACATTTTCTAATTTTATTAATTTGTATCCCAACTCAGTTAATATAATGTTATTAGAAATATAAAAAATTACTACAGAAGTGACAAGAATTACTAAAATTAAAAATGACCCAAAAACAATTAAGGTATTCTTGCTTTCGTAATTACCGGTAGCTATAGCACTGCTTCCTCTCATATTTTATCACCTCTTTACTTTAGTTGATGGTGAATAGTCGTTAGTCGTTAGCATAAGTAACTAACTAACGAATCAAGA
>NCRO01000364.1 GCA_002849045.2 Candidatus Sediminicultor secundus | reverse complement strand
ATATCAGGGTATATCAACGATTTTAAATCTGGATATGAAGAGACAATAAAGGGAAAGAATTTTTTCTTACCAGCAGAGATAACATCTTCTTTAGATAAAATATCTGAAAGTTTTGGTGTGGAGGACTTTAATTTTTCTATAGATTTATGGGCCCAAATAGTATATTATAGTTTAAACTATTACGAACAGAAAAGAGACAGAAAAGAAGATATTTTAGAGATATTAAGAATTTTATGGCAGGGGCGCTTAGCCAGTTTTGCTATTGAAACAAAAGATTTAGATATGGAACAGTCAGAGGAAGTAATCCAACAGCAAGTGGAAGCTTTTAAGGAATACAAAGAAAAAATGTGGCAATGAGGGGAAGGCAGTATATATGATGGTAGATAAAAAAAGTTTAGAAAAAAAATATTCTATCGGCGTTGATTTGGGAGGAACGAACATTGTCAGTGCAATAGTGAATTACCAGGGGAAGATAGTAAACCGCTTAAAAGTTCCAACTTTAACCGAAAGAGGTAAAGAAGCTACCATTGAAAGAATAATAGAGACCATTCATGAAAATATTGTTCAATCCACCATAGCTCTTAATGATGTAATAGGAATAGGGATCGGAGCACCAGGTCCTCTTGATGTTAAAAGAGGAATCATCAATTTTGCTCCCAATCTTCCCGGATGGAGAGATGTTCCTTTAAAGAAAATATTGGAAGATGAATTTAATATAAAAGTTGTTTTAGAAAATGATGCTAATGCAGCTGCCTGGGGGGAAAGGTGTTTTGGAGCAGGTCAAGGTGTAAATAATTTAGTATGTTTTACCCTGGGAACCGGAATTGGCGGTGGAATAATTATTAACGGAAAGATATATCATGGTAGTAATTATGGAGCAGCAGAGTTAGGACATATGACTGTAAATAAAGATGGTCCTCGTTGTAACTGTGGTAACTATGGGTGCTTGGAAGCCTATTCTTCTGCTACCGGGATTAAAAATAGAATTAAAGATAGAATAAAAGAAGGAATAAAGAGCAAATTTTTAAATTTTGATAGTGATGACGAATTATTTGAATCACTCAGATTAAAATTAATTTTTGAAACAGCTCGCAAAGGGGATAAATTAACTAAAAATATAGTTGAAGAGGCCATATCTTATTTAGGAATAGCTGTTGCCAATATCGCTAATATTTTGAATCCTGAAATGGTGGTATTGGTGGGAGGAATAACTAACGAAGGCGATAAACTACTTATTCCCCTTAGAAGGGAAGTAAAAAAGAGAGCATTTTATTCCAATTATAAATCTCTTAAAATTGTTATTGGGAAATTGGGTGGAAACGCCGGTGTTCTTGGGGCAGCAGCCCTCCTGTGGATTCCTACTAACTGTTCCTGCTAAACCAGCCTTTCAGGAAAAAGGGATACAAATTTTACGGCAGGTAATAGATTAAAGTAAAAAAAATTANNGTTTTATTAGCGGAGAAAGAGAGGATTTGGCTTGATAAAGAAAAAGAAAAACAACAACTTATCATTAAATTAGAGGAGGAGGTTGCAGGATACAAGGAAAGTATAAGCAAGTTAGATAATGAATTAGTTAATTTAAAAGAAGAAATAGCTCAGCTCACCAAAGAAGAAAGAGATTTAGAAAAAGAGTATGCTGATAAATTATCAGAACTAACTGAAGAAAAAGCCAAACTCGAAGTTTTATTAACTGAAAAAGAAGAAACAATTAAAACCATTGGGAGACAAAAAGAAGAATCAGAACAGATTGTTTTTTCTAAGGACGAACTTGTTTCAGAACTGAAAGAAAATATACAAGAAAAGGAAAAACAGATTGAAGAACTAAAAGCAAGTTTGACTAGAGAAGAAAAAGATTTAGAGAAGGAATATGCAATAAAAGTTTCTGAATTGATGGAGGAAAAAGGACAACTTGGAGCTTTATTAATTGAACAGGAAGGAATCTTAAAAACTAAAGATCGAGAGAAAGAGGAGCTTATTAGCAAATTAGAGAACTGCAATAATCAGATTAACGAACTAAAAGTCAAGTTGGTTCAACAAGAAATTGAAGAAAAAGATTATGTTGCAGAACTATCTGCATTAACTGAAGAGAAAAATAAACTTGAGAGTCAATTTAAGATTTACCAAGATCTTCTATCGGAAAAAGAAGATACTATTGTACTTATTAAGCAGAAAAATGAAGAATCAGAGAAAAATATTATTGAAAAAGATAAAACAATTGCAGAATTATCCGAAGACATAAGAGGATATGAAGATCAGATTAAGGAAATAGGCGAACAGGCAGCCAAAGAAAAAGAAAAAGAAATAGAAAAAGAGACAGAATATTCTAATAAATTATCCTTATTATCGGAAGAGAAAAGTAAACTTGAAACTCAATTAAAAGTTTCTCAAGAGCTCCTTTCAGAAAAAGAAAGTATATTTACAGCCCTTAAACAGCAAAATGAAGAGTCAGAGAAAAATATTGTTCAAAAAGATAAAGCAATTGCAGAATTATCCGAAAGCATAAAAGGATATGAAAATTTAGTTAATGAAATACAAGAACAGATGGCTCAAGAAGGAAAAGAAAAAGCAGCAGAATATGCTGATAGATTAGCTTTATTAAAAGAAGGTAAGGATATAATAGTGGCTAAATTAGCCGAGGCAATAAAAAAGAGTATACCAGATTATTATGAAGTAAAGAAGGGAGACTCACTCTGGAAAATTGCCGAAATATTTTATAATGCAGGTGAGAAATGGATAAGAATTTTTGAGGCGAACTCAGATAAAATAAAAAATCCTAGCATAATCTATCCTTATCAGAGGTTTACTGTTCCTAAGGAATAAATTCGTATATCGCATATCGTATATAGCAAGATAGCGGATAGAAATACAGTAATGAGTAATGAGCGAGAAGATACAAGGTTCAAATGTAGGGGTTCGATTCATTGAACCCATTAGAAGAATTAACAAAATGACAAGGGGGCGGATTTATCCGCCCCCTTTTAATGAATTAATAGACAGGCAAGATGCCTGTCCTACTAACGACTATTCACTATTCACTAGCGACTAATTTCATCCACATATCCTGTCTATCATTTCTTTGTATTTATTATGTATTTCAAATCTCTTCATCTTTAAAGTTTCAGTCATTTCTCCAGCTTCCATGGTAAATTCATTGGGAAGTAAGGCTATCCCCATTACCGTTTCATAAGGGGTAAATCCGTGTTCTTTGGAGATTAGTCTTTTTTGTTCTTTTTGGAATAAAGAGATAACCTTGGGATGATTAATTAGCTCATTAATGTTTTTATATTCAATATTTTCTTCTTCTGTATATACTTTTAGGGCTTCAAAGTCAGGAACAATTAATGCTCCCAGGCGAGACTTATCTTGGCCGACTATAATTACCATATTAATATAATCACATTCCTTAAATCTATCTTCTAAAGGATGTGGCTCAATATTCTCTCCCCCTCTTAAGACAATGGTGTCTTTTATTCTTCCCACAAGTTTAAGATATTTTCCGTTATAAGTTTTTTTACCCAAATCTCCGGTATTAAACCAACCATTTTTTATTACTTCCTTAGTCTTTTCCTCATTTTTGTAGTAACCCTTCATAACCATAAGGCCTTTAGTTAGTATAATACCTACTTCGCCATTAGGTAATTCTTTATCGTAATTATCTTTATCCACAATCTTTATCTCTACTTCTTCTTGGACTTCTAACTTCTCTACAATATACTCAATCATTGGCCTTCCCCCGACCGAAAGCAGTTGCTTAGGTTTATTTTTAGTTAAAGGCCAGAGTCTTTTGGCATATCCACCAGCTAAAATTATTGCTTTCATACTTAATACTCCTCTTTTATAGTCTTTGGTTTTCAGTTCTCAATTTCAAATTAATTCTATCTGATCTATTAGGTAAGAGGTGAAGAGTAACATGGTTACTATTAATAGCCCTATTTTTTCTGGTTATCCCGTGGAGGAAAATGGGTAGTAAGTAAATCTTTTATTGTTTGGCTGGTAAGACTATTATAACAGAATCTTTCCCAAAAAAATCATGAAAATAGAATAATTGAAATCTTATAATTTCTCTTGCTTATCATAATGCCATCGTTGACATTTTTATGGCAACATAACATTACACAAATTTCATATTTTTCTAAATTGTTTAATTCCCTCTTATTCTCCGAATAAACATTCTTCTACTTCTGGGATTTAAAAAGCGAGAGAAAAGTTATCTGGCTGTTTTAATTACATTTTAGACAGAAGAATGTATTTCTCCTACAAAAGCCGTTGATTCTCTACCTTGTCTAATATAGTCAAACACCTCAGTCTTATCCTCAGGGAAAATATATGGATGTTCATGAAGTGAAATCATAGGATCTTCATGGACTATTCTATTGAGTCTTTCTTCTTCTGCTACCGATAAAGGAATTGTGTACGGTTCTACACGATCAGTCTCTTTCAATAACTTCAACGCTTTATAATTAATATCTTTCTCTAAGTAGTCAAAAGATTTATACCTAAAATACCTTTTATTTAGATCTATTTATTTATAACCATCTTTCCAAAACTATAGCTTTTAATATACCATGTCTTTATTTTCAGGTACATAACTCTACAATCAACCCAGCAAAAACCTTTGTAACCTCTACTAGTGCATTAATGGAAATAAATTCATCCACTCCATGTGCCCCATGGAAATCACCTCCGCCGCCGTACATAACACCAGCTACACCATTAACCCACGTCCAATAAGCATTCCCTATTGAGGAATATCCTGCTATGTTTCCTATAGTTGCCACGCTTTTTCCGGTTATTTCTTTAGTTACTCTCTGAATTAATTTGACAAATTCATGCCCTGGTCCAATTCCACCTGTCTGCCTATCATTCAATATCCTTATGCTTTCTATCTTAAAATCTGAATCCTTATCCTTTAATTCCTGGATTGTGGCACTTACGAAATCCTTAACCACTTCCTTCTTTGTTGTTGGTCGTATATCAAAAGTAATCTTACAACTGTCTGGAACTACATTTATTGCTTGTCCCCCCTGTAATATGCCAAGATTAACTGTGTCACTGCCCATAAGCGGATCTGTTTTAATCTCAAACTTCTTCATTGCATTTGCTAAGGATATCGCCTTTTCAATAGCATTAATTCCATCTTTAGGATTTCCCCCATGTGCTGACTTTCCTTTAAAAATTATCTCATACCAAATCCTACCCTTTGCCATACAAGCAACCTTTTCTATTCCCGTGGGTTCTCCAGCTATATGATAATCTGGATTTTTAAAACCATTTTCCTTAAATCCTTTCTCCCTTCACTCTGTCTCTTATACCCCTCT
>NCRO01000036.1 GCA_002849045.2 Candidatus Sediminicultor secundus | reverse complement strand
TAGTATTAAGATGTAGAAAAATTGAAAAAGACTAATTTTTTTAACCCGTGGTGGTGACTCAATAAGGTAAATATATATTCTTAAAATATAACAAACGAACCGTCCCCTTGTCTTTTAAGTTAGCCAAAATGCTCACTTCGGGGCAATAAAAGGAGGGAAATCATGTCGCTTATACCAGCTTTTGGAATAGGTGTCTGGAACGCCTGGATTTTCATGCTTTATCTGTTATTACTTACTCCTTTGATGATGATGATTAATAAAGGTACTTCGAGGGACGAAATTAGGGAGCAACCTAGTGGAGTGCGAGAAAGCCAATTTATTGACTGGCATAACAAGACTGAGAAGAGAACACTTCTATTTTGGCATGTCATTTATTTTCTCGCCTGTATATACTCTGTTTTCCTGCCATTAAAACTGGGGACAATTTGGTTCTATATAGGTCTTCCTATTTGTCTATTAGGGTTAATCCTATACACGATAATTATGGTGAATTGGGTTACTACCCCACCCGATGAACCCATCACTAAAGGAATATATCGTTACTCAAGACATCCTATGTATCTCACTCCGTTTTTGGTATTCATAGGTGTGGGTATAGCTTCGGCTTCATGGATATTTTTATTGTGTTCGATTGCATTTATAATATTGCCGCCTTTTTTCGTAAAGCCCGAAGAACGCTTCTTGCTTGAGAAATACGGCGACTCTTATCGTGAATATATGAATAAAACCCCAAGATGGGTAGGAATACCGAAATCAGGAGGAAAGCGACCAGGATAAAGCATTTTTTTTGAATTCAATGTATAGAGCAAGAAAAAAAAGCAGTTTTAAAGTTATCGGTTATTGTCTAATGAATACTCACGTTCATTTACTACTTCAAGAAAGCGAAGAAATCGGAGTAAGCATGAAAAGGATTACGGTAAGCTATGTACAATGGTTTAACCAGAAATATAATAGAGTAGGTCATTTATTTCAAAACAGATATAAAAGTGAACCCATTGAAGATGAGAGATATCTTATAGCGGTACTGCGCTATATCCATCAAAATCCGATAAAAGCAGGAATGGTAAAAGAAGTATCAAAATATAATTGGTCTAGTCATAACGAGTATCTTAAAATGTATGATTCTAAGGATTGCCTCATTGATGGAGAAATAATGAAAGCATATTTTAACAGTAAAAAAAGTTTTACCGAATTTCATAAGGAGGCAAGCAAAGAAAATTATATGGACTATGAAAACATAAACAAATATTCCGATGATGAATTATTAGAATTATTTAAGAAAAAAATAAGCATAGATGAGTTTTATAAAATTCCTTTAACCGATAGAGCTAAATTTATTAAAGATTTATACCATGAAACTGGTGCGAGCATCAGAGATCTAAGCAGGGGATTAGGGATAGGAAGAAGCATTATAGAAAGAGCGGTTAAAATATGACAAACGAAACGTCCCCTTGTCTTTTCCTAAATACTCCTTATTTTGTAAAACTAAAAAAGGGACCTTTCCCGGTACAAGAAAGACCCCTTGACTTGCCTATATATAAAAGTTAGTGTAAACTTTAGTGGGGTTTATTGTTTGCGGAATAAATAAAATTAGTTTATGATAAGCATAAGAATCTATAAAGATATGCCCCAAGGAAAATTGGTGGTTAATTTCCGAAACTTCACCTAGAGTCGTTAACCGAAATTCGCCCGCCCCTTTCTGGAAGAAAGAGTTTGTTACCATCAAACAAGAAAGGAGTGAAACAAATGGCTAAACCGACTTACCAAGATGCCACACTGATGCTTCAGCTTGCCCAGTGGTTGACTGCAGCGGGATTATCGGAAGTGTGGAACTGGATGCTTAGCGACGAGTTCGTCCCCGACTATTCAGACTTCATGGAGAAATACCCTCCTGGTAGTGAGGGGTACCGCAAGGCTACTGACATCTGTATGTGGATGGAGACCATTGGCACCCTCTACAAGCATGGGCTGTTCAATGAGGAACTCCTGTTCGACTGGATGGCAGTAAGCTTCATCTGGGATAGGATGAAGGGCTTCGCCCTTGGCGAGAGGGAGAAGTTCGGGATGCCGGCGCTATGGGAAAACTTTGAAGCCATGGCAAAAGCCCAAAAGGGGCGATAGGGCACCACCTCACACTCTTTTGAGAGCTGGTGGGGCACTGAAACAAGTTGGCGTAGAGTCTTCCCATTTCGAGGGGCGGGCGAACTCTGCGCTCTCTTTGGTCGCTTGCACTACGGGTCGGCTAACACGGTGTATGTGGCTTCGCTATTACTTCGCCCAAATGCTCACTTCGTTCACTTCACATACACCGAAAACGCTATGTGAAATGGTGGTTTCACCATTTTGATATAATCCCTCACCTAGAATATAATAATCATTAGGAAAATTATTGAAATAGACCAGGCTTAAATGAGTTTTTTCCTAATCAGCAAAGAGGCCATTCTCTCACCCCATTAACTCACCCTTATTAATAAAAATTACAGTTAAAAAGAAGGATTTTTTAAAACCTTTGTCGTATTAATATTGGGGTACGGAGAAAGATATGAAAGCAGATGAAGTTATTAGAAAATATCCAGATATTAAGATTGAAGAACTACTTCCGCATTTTTCGAGATTAAATATGTCAGATTATCCTGAGTTAAGAGAGTATTCATGGGAAGATTGCCATAAAGGTTCGATGGGAGCAGGTGATCTATTTTTAGCATCAGAAATGGCTAATATGATGAAACTGAAAAAAGGAATACGTATTCTTGATTTGGCAGCAGGAAAATGCAATAGTTCAATTTTTTTGGCAAAACACTATGGAGTGAGAGTTGTAGCAGCAGACCTTCGGATTGATCCTTCTGAAAACTGGAAAAGGATTAAAAAAGCAGGGGTTGAAAATTATGTGGTTCCCATTAAAATGGATGCACGTAATATTCCTTTTGCAGAGCAATACTTTGATGCAGTTTTCTCCATGAATTCCTATTTCTATTTTGGAACGGATGATTTATATCTTTTATATTTGACTAAATTTATCAGGGAACATGGGAAAATATGTATTGCCGGGCCATGTTATTCTACTGAATTAACAAAAGATACTCCTAAGAAATTTTTGTACGATCCACCAGATTTTAAAGAATCATATTCTTGTCATTCACCCAGTTGGTGGAAGAATCACTTTGGAAAGATGGATTTAGTAGATGTACTGTTTTGTGAAGAACATCCAAAGGGAAAAGAGATATGGTTAGATAGTATACGTTGGCGTATTGAGGACGGTCATAAGTTGGAAGATTTCAAGCAAGATGTAATTATGTTATTAAGTGATAAGGAAAGATTTATTACTTACTTTACTTTATTGGCAGAAAAGAGGCAATAAGTCTGACTAAAAAAGATTGAGAATATAATAGGGACAGATACCTATTTTTTTAAAATAAGCGAACTTTTTAAGATGGATTATTCAGCGGTTTCCCAGACTGCTAAAAGATTTGAACAAAAAAGTGAAGTTAATCATGAAATAAAAGAGAACATGCAAAAGGTGATAAAGGCCTTAAAAGAAATATGAATGTCAAATGTTGAGACCTGACCCCATGTCACTTATACAAATCTCCGAACCCACGAAAATAAGGCGAA
>NCRO01000363.1 GCA_002849045.2 Candidatus Sediminicultor secundus | reverse complement strand
TGATCGACCACCTGTTTAAAAAGGATTTAGTAATTCTCCGGATTATTGCTCGTTCCGCTCTTGTTGAAAATCAAGATGCTCTCTTAAAATGGTTTCCCGCTCATCCCCTTACCTCTTATCCGCAACCGGTAGAGATGCGTAAAGGAGTGGTAAGAGAAGGTGTTTTCAAATACACTACTTTAAATGAAGAGGCAGCCTGTCGGAGAGAGATATTCTTTAAAAAAGATGCAGTTCGAGATAACTGTTTTGAAGATTATCTCTTAGAGACAGTAAGATATTTTATAAAGAAAGATGAGCCGACTTTGATATTTTTCGCAACCCCTGCGGAGACTCGGCAATGGGCCGGATGGCTGGCCTCCCGCTTAGAATCCCCTGCCGCCTCTTGTGCTATAAAAGAGCTTCATCAGATGGAAGATACTCTATCCCGAAAGGAATTATTGGAGGTGCTGGAAAAAGGGGTGGCTTATCATAATCCGGAACTATTCTGGGAAGAAAAAAATCTGGTGGAAACTCACCTCAAAAAGGGAGAGATAAAGATTGTCTGTGCTGCTACTAAATATTCCATGGGTATTAATCTGCCTTTTAAGAATATTATCATTCCTTCAAGTAAAATACATAACGATGACGGAAATTACCTCAATAATTATCGAACCAGTCTTGGTTTTACCGATATCGAAAATATGGGTAGAAGAGCCGGTAACTCAAGTTTTGGCCGGATAATCTTTTTGGCTTATTCCCTCCTTGCC
>NCRO01000362.1 GCA_002849045.2 Candidatus Sediminicultor secundus | reverse complement strand
GGGATGGACAGGTGAGAGAAATATATTCGTTATCTTCTTGATTAAAAACCTGAAATTCTAAACCGGAGCGGGAACTTTTTTTAGTCAGAGAAAAAGTTCTAATAATGCGGTATCTGTCCCCTTCCAGATCAAATACAAATTCCACCTGCATATCTTTCTGGCCTATCCGCAGAAGACTGTTATCAGCTTTTTTCTCCTGGCTGGCTTTTCTTCCTTCTCCCCATACTGCCCAGGTTAAAGCATCCAGCAGAGCAGATTTACCCTGACCATTATTACCCGAAAGACAGGCTATATGAAACTGGGTAAAATCGAGAGGGAGGACATCTTCACCATAACTTAAAAAATTTTTCAGGGCTAATTTTACCGGTATCATTTTTTAATCCTCTCTTCTTCTATTCACACAAAGCAATCTCTTCTGTCATTGCGAGTCCTGATTTTTCAGGACGCGGCAATCTCGTAACTGTTGTACCAAAATCAATTCCCAAAACAATCATCTGCTTTACACTTTCCCTGCACTTTTAATCTGTGCCATAATTTTACTAAATACCTCTGTAAATGTTTTTATAGTAAAATAGGAAATTTCATCATATAAAACATTATTTTTTTGTATATAGCTTGTAACTTTCTTGGCAACAGATTGATATCCATAAC
>NCRO01000361.1 GCA_002849045.2 Candidatus Sediminicultor secundus | reverse complement strand
GGTCGTCGGCAGCGTCAGAGGTGTATAAGAGACAGTCTCTCGAGCATGATAAATACTAACTAGATGTTTTTCCACTAAAAATTGACTTTCCAAGGGAGTCAACTCATCTAATAAAAGTAAATTGGAATTCCTAAAAAGGGAATCTTCTTCCACAATTTGTCGGCTAAGCTCAAATATATTCTTTAGTTCGGCTTGCTCAGCTCGTGGCGAAAAAGGAATATCTTCTACATTTCGGGCTAATCTGATTCTCGAACTTATTACTATATCAGATAAAGGACCTTGCCCGCTAGTCCACTCAGCGGAAGATTCTTTTAAATTTTGTAATATTATACTTTTATTTTGCATTTTTTTTCTTTAATACTCCTTCAAGCTTCAATATCTCATCTCTTGTCTTTGCTGCCTTCTCGTACTTTTCCTTTAATACCAGTTCCTGTAATTCCTTTTTGAGTTGTTTAATTTTCCTAATTTTATTCAGTTTACCTTTGGATTGTTGTGGTATTTTTCCCACATGCCCACTATTACCATGCAATCTTCTTAAAAGAGGAGTTAATTGGTCTCTGAAATCGTGATAACATACACTACAGCCTAATTTTCCAGATTTTCTAAAATCATTATAGGTTAAATGGCAATTGCTGCATTCTATCTCTTTATCCGAAACAATCCCTTCCTCTTTGTGGTAAAGGTTTATAGCATTTAATAAGCCAGCCAATAGATCATTAATACCAAATTGGGGAAGAGGAAATATGGAAAATTTATCACTAAAGACGGGGGCACAATCTTTGCATAGATGAATCTCTGTTTTTTGCCCTCCCACAATTTTAGTGAGCGTTATGGTAGCTTCTTTTTTCTTGCATATTTGACATAACATTTGTATTTAGTTTTCCTCCAATATTTCTTATTATTTCGTATATACTTAAATTCTGTTTAAATTATAATTTATAATATAAATAATTGTCAATTAACTCAACTAATCTGTATAATTAATCCAAAGTTAAGAAATGGTTTTCCTTTAAATCTTATTTGTTTTATTTTGGCTTCTGGATTATTGATTTTACTCTATTTATCTAATTTTGTAATTACTTCTTACTTTACAAACCTTAATATCAGATCCATTACCTCGGCGAACATTTCCTGAGAAATATCATCAGAAGAAACAGATGAATCAAACCAGGAATTAACATGGTTCTCTAAAATAAGTTTACTTGCTTGATTAAGAGCTGATTTAGCTGCTGCCATTTGAACCATAATATCTGAACAAGGTCTTTCTTCAATAATCATCCCCTGGATACCCCTGATTTGACCTTCTATCCTTTTTAATCGACTTAATATTTTTATTTTTTCCAATTGATTAAAGTATGAATCATTCATAATGGTAACAATTTATCCTATATTTATTTTATACCCTATGGGGGTATATAAATAATATAACCAAATATCCGAATTGTCAAGCTCTCTCGTATATCGTATCGCGTACATTAGCGTTTAGCGTATAGTGAGGAAAGAAGAAGACAAAATTCAGAATCCAGAAGCTAAATTCGTATCTCATGAATCGCATTTCGTAAAGAAGCCAGTATTCAGGAGTCAGAATCCAGGATTCATAATATTATCAGAGAATAATGTTATCAGAATAACCCGGGTCGAATAAATCCGACCACTACATTAAAAGTAATACTTTATCCGAAAAAGTTTTGAGTTTTGAATTATGGTTTTTCGTTTTTCACTTTAAGTTTTTAGTTTATTGTATAACGAAAACTGTAAATTCTATTTGAAACTAACGACTAATTAACTAGCTAACCAGATAGCAGCGTGATATAATAATTTAGAGATAATTTTTTGTTTAATTAACAATTATATGGTAAATAAATTAAAAAAGAAAACGTAAATATTCTAAAAATGAGCTTAATATAGAAAAATGAGTGAAAATAATTTTATAGAAGAAATAAAAGATGAAGAAATAAAATTTATAGCTGACAGAATGTTGGGTAAATTAGTTAAATGGCTGCGCATTTTAGGCTTCGATACTACTTATCCTTCTTTCGATGATGATTTATCTCTCATCCTAACTGCTCGGCAAGAGGGTAGAATACTGCTCACCAGAGATGCTAATCTAATTAAAAGACGGAATATCTGTGATTTCCTATTTATAGAAAGTGACCACTGGGGAGAACAATTATTAGGAATAATAAAGGGGTTAAAATTAAAAATTGATTTTAATTCAAAAATGTTTTCTCGTTGTTCTCTATGCAACACCCCCACTAAAGATGTCGATAAAAAAGAAGTTAAAAATTATGTACCTCTTTACGTATTTTTAACTCAAAATAAGTTTGTCTATTGCCCTTCTTGTAAAAAATATTACTGGAGAGGGACTCACTGGCAAAGAATGACTCAAAAAATTCAAAAACTGTCCCTTAATGAATTAGGGAGCGATTCCAAAAGAATGAATAAAAAACTACCCTCCGATTTTGATTAAAATAATTTTTTATTTTTCTGGTAAAACCTCTATGCCAGGGAGTTTTTTCCCGCCTAAAAATTCTAAAGAAGCTCCGCCACCGGTAGAGATATGAGTCATCTTCTCTGTTAATCCCGCCTTGTCGATTGCGGCAATAGAATCTCCGCCGCCAATTATGGTTACAACCTCCCCCTGCATATCTGCCAATATTTTTGCTATTCTATTTGTTCCCTTGGCATATTTTTCTATCTCGAATACTCCCACTGGTCCATTCCAAAATACAGTCTTTGCTTTTTTAATTTCCTTCTCAAATTTAACTAAAGACCTTTCACCTAAATCCACCCCGATACCATCTTTGGGGATATCATCTATTTTAAACAGTTTACTTTCGGTTTTTTCTGATATCTCTTTAGTTATTACTAAATCAACCGGTAAAAGTATTTTGTTGCCCTTTTCTTCTGCCCCTTTTAACATGTTTTTAACTATTTCCAAGTCATATTCTTCTAACAGTGAATTACCTACCTCATAACCCAAAGCAGCCAAACAGGTATAACTCATCCCTCCGGAGATTAATATTCTATCCGCGGTAGATAATAAATTCTGAACAATTTCAATTTTTCCGGTTATTTTTGCTCCCCCCAATACTACCACAAAGGGTCTTTCGGGATTCTCCAATAAATTGCTCAACACCCCTATCTCCTTGGCCATTAAAAATCCAGCACATGATGGCAATATCCTGGCCACACCAACAGTAGAAGCGTGAGCTCGATGAGCAGTACCAAAGGCGTCATTCACAAAAATATCAGCTAAATTCGCCAGTGCTTTGGCAAATTCTGGATTGTTTTTTTCTTCTTCAGGATGAAATCTTAGATTTTCCAATAATATGACTTCACCTTTTTGCATATTTAAAACGGCTTTTTCTGCTTCTTCACCGATACAATCATTGAGTTTTTTAACTTTCCGGCTTAATAATTCACTCAATCTACTGGCTACCGGGTCTAATCTTAATTTTTCTATTACTTTCCCTTTGGGACGACCTAAATGACTCATTAAAATTACTTTAGCTTGATGGGACATCAAATATTTAATAGTAGGAAGAGAGGCCTTTATTCTTGTATCATTAGTAATTTCTAATTCTTCATTTAAGGGAATATTAAAATCAACTCTTACCAGAACTTTTTTACCTTCTAAGTGATTGTCCCTTAAATCTTCGATAGTCTTTTTTTGCATCCTATACATCCTCCAATATTGTAAATTAATGTATAATATGTAGAACTTTCAATATTCTATATTTCTTCGATTTTACTATAATAAACTTACTTAATTTTACAATTAAGCAATTTACTAATCAATTGAAATTTATAAAATTTAACTTTGTAAAAATACGCCAGGAAACCATCCCTTATCAGATTTTTTTAGTTAAAAGATTGCTGCTAAAAAAGCGGCAATTAAAATGGCAGGAAGTAGATTTCCTATCTTAATCTTTTTTATCTCCAACAATCCAAAGCCTATCCCTAATATTAAAACTCCTCCCACTGCAGTCATCTCATTTATTATCTCAGGTGAAAGGAAGTCTTTAATCAGTTGAGCCAGCAGAGTAATTCCTCCTTGATATAAAAAGACTGGAATAGCCGAAAATAATACTCCTATCCCCATAGCCGCAGTAAAGGCGATGGAAGTAAGTCCATCCAATAACGATTTAGTATATAGTATATCCGGATTACCACTTAATCCCTCTTTAAGTGCACCCATTATGGCCATAGACCCCACACAATATAACAAGCTGGCAGTTACAAATCCTTCAACAAATCTTTCCGAGGTAGTATTGCATATAAATTTTAACTTAACTCTTTCCCCAAATTTTTCTAAGCCTGCTTCAATACCTATCATCTCCCCGATCACTCCACCTATTACCAGAGAGAATATCACCAATAATATATTATCAGTTTTAAGAGCCATTTGTAAACCAATTATTAAGGAAGCTAACCCCAGGGCTTGCATAACAATCTTCCCAATTTTTTCAGGAAATTTACTCTTCAAAATAAACCCCACTGAACATCCTAAAAAAATAGCAATTACATTTACTATGGTTCCTCTCATTAAAGTTTCTTCCTTTTACATACTTTAATATTCTAATTGATACTTTGTTTCTTATCCGAGTCTCTTAT
>NCRO01000360.1 GCA_002849045.2 Candidatus Sediminicultor secundus | reverse complement strand
GCCGGGGTAGCGATCCGTCTTCTGTGTTTTACTTCGGTCCAGTGTAATCGCCAGCAGGCGTATCCTGCGGGATGTAGATGTCGCCCCAAACAGATTGGTTGGTGCCGGCGGAAATTGTGAAAGGTGAGTTGAATTCAAGTGGCACGGCAATCTCGGGATAAAACTTATTGTGGCACGGACGATTCTCCCATGTTCCATTGCCTTCACCATCAGTATCGTAAGGTCGACGGCAGCGCTCCGGAATATGCCGTTCATCATAGTCATAGCCAGCATAGAACAGGTCAGTACTGATTCCCCTGATTTCCAGGTAACGTACATAAAACAATTCTATGTTGCGGCCAACATAGTTGAAAACACCGTCACCAATCACCGTTTTGCTGGTGATGCTGGCACCGTCAGAGCCAGTCAACTCTGTTAGGCTGACGTCCACGTTAGTAACATCCATCGTGGGAGCTTCGATTACCAAGTTGAAAGCCACCACTTCGTTGCGAGCGCCGAACAGGGAAATGCCTATGCCATCCCACACTGAATTGAGCACTGCATTAGGATCATTCGTAGCCCGCAACTCGTCACGTGTCACTTTGTTGCCCCCTTCGTTGGCCCACACGTGGGCGATATTGCTAAGAGCAAGAGATGAGCTAGTTGGTGTTTTAGATTTTTCCCACTTTTTTACCTTTTCTAAGATCTCTAAAGTAAACCCATTATTATAGACTTCTTTTGCGAAGTATTCTTGTTCTTCTTGTGGTAAATTTTGCAATAAATCAATGAATTCTTTTTCGTACTGATCAAGTTCCTCAAGAGATGTAAGATAAATACTAAATATTATAGGAAACTTTTCTTTAACGTAGTCTTTTACCTTGATTGTCTCTGAAGCAAGAATAAAAGATGTATTGAGGAGTATTAAGCAAAACAACATAAATATAATTAAAAAGAAACTTAAAAATGATTTATTTAAAATTTTTACGTCCTTTTTCCTCCTATTGATATTTTACAACAGATATATCCTATTATGAGGTCATGTCTACCTTCTGTTTCAATGTTAGTTATGTTAGTTAAATAGGGACACCTATTTATCAACTTTCTTCTTAGGCCTTCCTTTCGGTTTTAACTTAAAAAGTCTCTTAAGCTGCCCTTCAAGTCTTTCTATAAAATCATTCGTTCCCATAGGCCGGCCTGTTCTGGTCTTTTCCCTGATCCCTTTCATTTCATCGGGATTATCAGGTGCCTCTATCCATTCCTTCCAGGCTTTTGGTTCTTGCTCAATATAATCAACTATCTTTTGCCGATTTCCCTCTTTGAGTGATATAGTGCGGGTACCCCGCTGCAACGATTCTTGCTATTCTTGGCATATATCTATTCTATGTCTTAGGAGAAGTGATTTCAATGAAAAT
>NCRO01000359.1 GCA_002849045.2 Candidatus Sediminicultor secundus | reverse complement strand
GCAGCTGTTCTCCTGGGTAAAGACCCCTTTGAATGTAATTTGATAAGTTGCCATATTGGAAATGGAGTAAGTGTAAATGCGGTGAAAAAAGGTCTTTCTTATGATACCAGTATGGGATTTACCCCTTTGGAGGGAGCCATTATGGGTACCAGGGCCGGAGACCATGATGCTGCACTGGACTTCTATGTTATGCAGAATGAAGGTTATTCTCCTCAAGAGATGGATACTATACTAAATAAGAAGAGTGGAATATTGGGTATAACTGGAAAGTATGTAGATAGAAGAGATGTAATTGAAGCTGCTTCCAAGGGTGATGAAAGAGCCAAATTGGCAATCGAAATGGAAACCTACCGACTGAAGAAATATATTGGTGCCTATACTGCCGCTTTAGGAAGAGTAGATGCCCTGGTCTTTACCGCCGGAGTCGGAGAGATGAGTGACATTATTCGTGGTAAGGTATTAGAAGGATTAGATATCTTAGGGATTAAATATAATCCCGAAAAGAACAGATTAGCTAGAACCAGAAATGCTGAACTCGATATCTCTGCTGATGATTCCCCGGCAAAGATATTTATTATCCCCACTGACGAAGAATTAGTCTTTGTGGAAGATGTGGTAGCCCTACTGGAAGGTACTTATGATATTCATACTAACTTTAAATATACTTTTCAGGAAGAAAATTATAAAAATTCAATGAGAGAAAAATCCTTCGAAAAAGAATGCATAAAAAGGCCTGACTTATCCAAAATAAAGGCTAATAGAAATAATTAAAAAAATTATTAGAATAGAGAAAATGTTAATGTTATTTTTGCTTATCAACTTAACGTAAAATTTATAGGGTGACTTTAGAAGTGGTTATAAAAAATAATTTGCTTTTTTCAATAAGAAATTATATACTTTTAAAGTTATTAAATAGTAAATCAGTTAGCTTGTTAGTTAGTTACCTGGTTAGCTAGTTTAATACTATAATTTATTAACCAATTAACCAGCTAACTAAATAATTAAAGGGTATAGGAATTTCCTTTTTCCGTAATCCCTGTTTTGGTAGATACTCGCTTAGCAAGATAAGCAAAAGGCAGTAAAACAGAGAAGGCACAATTCATTGTGCCCCTACAAAAGAAAAGTAGAGGTATGGCGTGCCGTGTCTTCTTGTACTAACGACTAATTTATTTAGGAGAAAAAATTATGAATGAAGAGAGCTTTAAAAAAGAAATCCTTGATTTTGAAGATAGATACCTTTCTCCTTTTGCTACGAAAAATTGTGAAGCCAGAAGAGAGCGCGAGACATCTCATCCCTTTAGAGGTCCTTATTCAAGAGACCGAGATCATATATTATATAGCGG
>NCRO01000358.1 GCA_002849045.2 Candidatus Sediminicultor secundus | reverse complement strand
CTAATTCTTAGCGAGATACGATATACTAATTAAGATAGGTTTTTAAATTATGTCTACGAAATTTCCTTTAGATAAAATAAGAAATATTGGTATTATGGCCCGAGGTCTAAATCTTTTCACTGTAGGTCCTTCATCAGCATAGGCTTCGGATATGTATAAATCTTCTACGTTTATATCATTATTATTTTGTGCATTATAAATCGCAGAGTTTAAGACATTGTATACCATTTTAGCTGAACGGTTAGGAAGAAACTTCATGGTTAAGAGAGCTTCACTAGCATTCTTGCCCCGAATAATATCTAAAACCTGTCTTCCCTTGCGAGCAGATATAGGTAAATATCTACCTACTGCCTTTATACTCATTGCTTTCCTCCTAATTTAATTTATTTGCCTTTCTGCAATAATAAAAATTAATTGTTTGGTAATCTTCATAAATTTAAATAAAATTTTTTAACTTACTTATATAAGCAATCAAAAAATCTTTTCTTAAAACTTTACTACCTAATATTATTTACTACTTTAACGAGGTTGATCTTTCAGAATGAGCACCATGCCCTTTAAAAATTCTAGTAGGAGAAAATTCTCCTAATTTATGGCCTACCATATTTTCGGTAATATACACTGGTATATGTCTTTTGCCATTATGTACGGCAATGGTATGTCCAACCATTACAGGAAAAATCGTTGAACTTCTAGACCAAGTTTTAATTATAGTTTTCTTTCTCTTCTGATTTAGTTCTCTAATTTTACTTAATAATTTTTCATCAATATAAGGTCCCTTTTTTAAAGATCTAGACATCTAAAACAACTGCCTCCCTTATTTACTATTTTTTCGTCCTTCTTTTAACAATATATTTATCTGAAAGTTTATTCTTTTTTCTGGTCCTATACCCCTTTGCCGGTATACCAGTTGGAGAAACCGGGTGTCTGCCTCCAGCACTTTTTCCTTCTCCTCCGCCCATGGGATGATCAACAGGATTCATGGCCACCCCTCTAACCGTTGGTCTTATCCCTAACCATCTACTTTTGCCTGCTTTACCATGAGATAAATTTTCATGAGTAAGGTTACCAATTTGCCCGATACTGGCTTTACACTCTAAATGTATTAACCTTACTTCCCCGGAAGGTAATTTAACATGAGCATATTTTCCTTCTTTAGCCATAAGTTGAGCTACTGCTCCAGCTGAACGAACTAATTTGCCGCCTTGTCCTGGTCTTAATTCAATATTATGAATTAATGTACCAGTAGGGATATCTTTTAATGATTTTGTATTTCCTACCTTTATATCCGCATCTCTTCCGGATATAATTACATCTCCCACCTTTAAATTTTCCGGACACAGAATGTACTTCTTTTCTCCATCATAGTATTTAATTAAAGCAATCCGTGCTGAACGATTAGGATCATATTCAATACTAGAAACCTTTGCCGGAATTCCTTCTTTTTGTTTCCTAAAATCAATTATTCTATACTTTCTCTTACTCCCACCGCCTTGATGCCTAACTGTTAGTCTGCCCTGATTATTTCTTCCACCTCTTTTTTTAAGTCCTACGGTTAAAGATTTTTCTGGCTTATCAGTAGTTATTTCATCAAAGGTCGAAATGGTCATAAATCTTCTCCCAGGAGAAGTAGGTTTAAATTTTTTTATCTCCGCCACTTTAATCTACACCATCCTTAAATATCTTTTTAAGCTCTAAATATTTTCTAACTCTTTAATTTTTTCACCCTTTTTTAGGGTAACTATCGCTTTCTTCCAATGCGAGGTCTTTCCAGAGTATTTTCCTAGACTCTTCTTTTTACCTGGCATCTTCATAATATTTACTTTTGCAACTTTAGTTTTAAATTTCTCTTCAATAGATTTTCCAATTTCAGTAGAATTCACTTTCCAATCTACTTTAAATACATATTTATTTTCTTCTTTTAATCTTACGGTTTTCTCTGAAATTATCGGTTCTAATATAATATCTCTATCTGAAGACATTATGTTAACACCTCCTCAATTCGCTTCAAAGCTTTTTTGGTAATTATTATCTTTTCATGGCTTATAAGATCATAGGTATTTATTTTAGAAACGGGCAAGACCTGTGCCCCTTTAATATTTCTCACGGATAACGCTATAATGTTATCTTCTTCTTCCGTTATTATTAATGGCTTTTTAAATGCTTGTAAATTTTTTAAAATTTCTACCATCTTACTAGTCTTATTTTCTTCTAATGATAATTTATCTATTATTATAATTTCTTTATTCGCCAACTTATCTGATAGTGCCGATTTTAAGGCAGCAACTTTCATTTTTTTTGGCAAAGAAAAGGAATAATCTCTCGGGGCGGGTCCAAATACAATTCCACCTCCTACCCAAATAGGTGAACTATTAGTTCCTGCTCTAGCCCTTCCAGTTCCCTTTTGTTTCCAGGGTTTAGCTCCTCCGCCTCTTACTTCGCTTCTATTCTTTGTAGAAGCAGTCCCTCTTCTTCTATTTGCTAAATAACGCTTAACCGCTTGATGAACAAGGTACTTATTTACTTTAGTATTAAAAATATTATCTCTTAGGGAAACTTCTCCAATATTTTCTCCTTTAATATTATGAACGGACAAATCAATCATAAACAATCCTCCTTCCCTGGTAAAAATATACTTACGTTACCCAATTTTGTTAATTACAATCATTGCTCCTTTAGCACCGGGAACTGAACCTTTCACCAAAATTAAATTTCTTTCGAGGTTAATTTTTACTACCTCCATATTTTTTATGGTAACTCTATCTGTTCCCATATGTCCTGGCAATTTTTGCCCCTTAAAGACTCGAGCTGCATCTGTAGCTCCAATTGAGCCAACTGATCTAAAATATTCCTTTTGTCCATGGGTCTTTGGTCCACCAGAAAAATTATGTCTCTTTATTGCACCAGCAAACCCTTTTCCTTTAGATATTCCTATTATATCTACCTTGTCACCTTCCTTAAAAATATCTACCTTTACCTCTGCACCAGATGAGTATTTGCTGGAATCGTCAACTTTAAATTCCCTAATATACTTTATTGGTTTCGAATTACATTTTTTTAGATGGCTAGCTATGGGTTTAGAAACCTTTTTCTCTTTTACTTCCTTAAAACCTAATTGAACTGCATTGTAACCATCCTTTTCTAAATTTTTCTTCTGTATTACTTGACAGGGACCGGCTAAAATTACAGTTACCGGAATAGATTCTCCATTTTTGGCAAATATTCTAGTCATTCCTACTTTCTCTCCCAATATTCCTGCTGTCATTTTTGCATTCACCTCCGGGTCTAATATATCGTACTGCGTATCGCGTCAGTATTAAACTAAAAACTTAAAGCGAAAAGCGAAAAGCGAAAAACCATAATTCAAAATTCAAAACTTTTTCTTTAATTTTAAGTTTTAAGTTTTGGTTTTGCGTTTTTAGCTTTACACTTTACGCTCTGATACTATTCACTAATGACTAATTTAACTTCACTTTATACAATTTGTTTAAATAAAACACCTATTAATCAATTTTCAAAATATACGAGAAAATTATCTGGCTTATCTTCCTATTTTTTATTCCAGAGTTTTGAGTTCAATATCTACACCTGATGGTAAGTCAAGATGCATTAATGCTTCTATAGTCTTGGTAGAGGGCTCTAAAATATCAATCAATCTCTTGTGAGTTCTCATTTCAAATTCTTCCCTTGATTTTTTATCCACATGTGGTGAACGTAAGACACAATATTTATTTATTTCTGTTGGCAAAGGAATAGGACCGGAAAATTTTCCACCAATTCTTTTTACAGTATCTATTATCTTTAAGGTAGAATTATCCAATATTCTGTGATCATATGCTTGTAAGCGAATTCTTATTTTTTGCATATACTCTTATTTTACCTCCCTATTTTTCTCGTATATTATCATTCGTATGTCGTATCTC
>NCRO01000357.1 GCA_002849045.2 Candidatus Sediminicultor secundus | reverse complement strand
TTCTTAAATAATAATTATAGTTTTTCGTTTTTAGCTTTAAGCTTTTAGCCTATACGCTAAACGCTGTACGCTAATCATATACTAACGACTAACGACTAGTTTATTGGAGAATTATTACATGTCTGAGAAAAAATCAAAAAAATCCTTTATAAAAGTAATATTAGTTACCCTAATTCTGGTTGTTCTGATTACGGGAGGATATTTCGCTATTCGGAGTAATCAGGCTAAAGATGAGATAAAAAATCAGATAATTTCTACGATGGAGAATGCCATCGATCGGGGAATTTATATTGGTATAGTTAAAAATTACTCTCTTAGCTCTATAACTTTATCTGATTTTAAGGTATTTAAAAACAGATTATTACTTGAAGAGGATCAAATTTTTGAAGCAGAAGAAATAATTGTCAATTATAATCTGGATATTCTTTCTGCTTTAAAGAGGAAGGCACCCCTGAACGTTGAAGATATTACCCTGGTAAAACCTCGGATGACTTTAGTCAGAGACAATCAGGGAATCTTTGATTTTATAGAGAAGTTTAATTTTAGTGGTGATAGTTTATCTATTATAGTTAAAAGAATGAATTTTCAGGATGGAAATCTGGATTATGTAGATTACCGGACAACTAAAGAAGATGGTCTTTTAACTAAAGTAAAATCTTTAAATGGTTATATTTCTCTGGAAAATTTACCTAAAGTGGAATTTGTTTGTTTGGCTGCAAGAGAAGAAGATAATACCCCTATTGCTTTGGAAGGTTATTTTTTTACTAACAGTTTAGGTTATTCCCTCGATTTTACTTTTAAAGATGCCGATATTACTCATTTTCAACATTATTTTGCGGAAACTAAACCCTTCAATTTAAAAAAGGGGTTGTTTGATTTAAATCTCCACCTGGCCAATGATTTAGATACTACCGAAGGCGAAACTATCTGGTATGGCCAGGCCTCCGCAAGAGACGTTGATCTATTCCCGGATTTTTTAGATGGTATAGAACTCAAACAAGCTGAGGGTTCAGCGACATTTGATTCTAAAGAAACAATAATAGAGAAGATTACTGCCCATTATAAAAATTCCCCATTTACCCTAACCGGTAATCTTGCTTATATTGATGAGTTTAATTATAATATGAAGGTTAAATCAGACGATTTTAAATTAAGCGATCTGAAAGAGGGTCTAAAAGAATATATATCTCTGTCCCAGGAGTTTCAAGCTAAAGGCAAGTCTAATCTGTCGTTTGAAGTAAGTGGTTCAGAGGAAATTTTTCAAGTGCAGGGTGAATTGTTAACTGAACAAGGGAAACTTCAGGGGTATGATTTTTCTAATCTTAAGGCAGAATTTAATTACGACCAGGACGGTTTTTATTTTCAGAATATGAAAGCAGAGGTTGGAGGGGGCATTATCGAGGGCGCAGGTAGAGTTAATCTGAAAAAAGAGCTGCCCGAATATGACCTTTTATTTAACCTTGCGCAAGTAGATGTAGAAAGTGATTTTCTAAAATCCTTCCACTTAGATTATCTGAAAAAGGGATTATTATCGGGAAAAGTTGAGATTAGAGGGATTATTGCCCAGGGTGAAAAGATAAACCTTTCTGCCGAAGCGAAGGTTAAAAATGAAGCAGGAATTCTATCTCTAAATGCAGAAGGGGTAATTACTGAAAATAATTATCTGAATTTAAAAATAAGAACTACGGGAATTAATTTGGAAGAGTTGGGAGAAATCTTAAATTATCAAGAGATTAAAGGACTGGCGAATTTTACTGGAGAGTTAAGCGGTCTGCTCGATGATCCAAAGATTAAAGGTGAAATTGAAGTTAGAGAAGGACTGATATCTGGATTACCTTTTGATTATTTGGAAGGGAAAATAGATTATCAGAGCAATAAGTTAAAGTTAGAAGAGCTTGTTTTTAAAAATGAAGGTTTTGCCTTTAAAGGCAGGGGAAATGTTGATTTTTCTGAGGAAAAAGATATTGAAGCGAGCTTTGTCTTAAAGATAGAGCAGGCAGATATAAACTATCTGGCAAAACTTTTTAATTATGATTTTCCCCTATCTGGTTTGGCACAAGGAGAAATTATCATTGAAAGCATTTGGCCTAAAATAACTGCACACGGTGATTTAGGGTTAAAAGATATTAATTTAGTTAGCTTTAAAGCAGAGTCCGGGAATCTCATCTTTGTTTTAGAAGGCAATAAGATAAGAATTGAAAGTATGGTTTTAAATTCTGGAAAATCTCAGCTCTATACCCAAGGTGAAATAATTTTAGAAGAAGGATTACCCTTAGATCTGAGAGTCAATTTCTTAAATCAGGACATATCAAGCTTATTATCTAATTTTATAAAATCAGATTTAATAGGTAAACTTAGAGGACAAGCTACGGGCTCTCTGGAGATAAAAGGTAATTATACTTCTCCTGATCTATATCTGTCTGCCTTAATTGAGGATGTCCAATTAGAAAAGGTGCCCCTAAATTCTATAGAAGTGAAATTAGATAAAATTGGTTCTGTAATAAGGATTAATCAGTTAAAACTGAGCCAAAGAAAAGGGGAACTTGTAGCCGGGGGATGGATTAATCTTGGTGAGGATAATAAAAATTTAGATATTCACCTTTCAGCGGATAATGTAGATTTAAGCCAATTATCTAATCTTTTTGGTATTGAGGAGGAAATTAAAGGCTTGGCAAGCTTTAAGGCAGAGGTTACAGGAGATATTGACTTACCTAATGTATCTTTCTCAGCGAAGGTTGAAAAGGGGAAATTTCAGGATTTTATTTTTGATAATCTTACTTTTGAAGCTCTTTATAATCAAGATATCTTAGAGGTTAAACAGTTTATTTTAGATAAAGAAGGTCATCAAATAAAAGGAAAGGGCAAGATTCCTTATGAGTTTTCTTTTATGGGCAGAGAAAAAATTACCCCAAGTTTAGCTGAAATTCCCATAGATTTTATCCTTACTTTAGAAAATACTGATTTAAGTTTTATTAAAATATTTTTCCCCAAAGACCTGAAACAGGTTCGGGGCTTAACTAATGCTGAATTAGAAGTTTCTGGAACTTTGAATCAACCGATTTTGAATGGAAGTATTGTTCTTACAGATGGAGAAGTAGAACTTTTTCAATTTCCAACGAAAATAAATGACTTGAATATCTTTCTTCAGTTAGAAGATAATTTAGTTAAAATAAAAGATATGAATTTCCAGATTGACCAGTATAAGATTTATACTTCCGGAAAATTTGCTTTGAAAAACTTGCAACCTCAGGATTTAGATATTAATATATGGACTAATAAGGAGGAGATTCTATACCAGGATATTTTCAAAGCCCAGGCTGATTTAAAAGCGAAGTTAACTGGTCTGTTTACTTCTCCTCACATAGAAGGAATTTTAACTCTTTCTCAGGCAGAATTGAACTGGAAAGATAATAATAAAGATATCCCTTTGAACCCATCTGAGCTTTTATCTAAATTAATTAACCTTAAAGGAGATATCGATCTTGAGGTAAAAATTTTAGATGATTTTATAGCTAAGGCCAATGATTTTAATTTGAAATTAGTGGGAGGCTTAAAAGTTCAGGGTGCCCTATCTGCTCCTAAATTAAACGGGGCATTACAGATTAAACAGGGCTATATCGCCTTTTTAGATAAGAAATTCAGAGTATCTGAGGGTAAAGTAATATTTGCTGATTCTATAGGGGAAGATATGATTTTAGATATAGGAGCAAAAACAGAAATTGATGATATAGATGTATTTTTAAATGTGAGCGGGATTCTTGCTCAACCAACGATTACCCTTAGTTCCTCTCCGGTGTTAAGTGAAAGCGAAATAATTTCTCTTTTAATGTTTAATAAAAACTATGCCGGATTAACCGAAGGTGAATTAGGAATAATTTTAAAGGAAGAACTTATCAATTTAATTGCTCAAGGATTGAGTATAAGATTTCTAAACCAGCTAGAAAACGAAGTTGCTGATAGTTTTGGATTAGATGAGTTTAAAATAGAGACAATCTTTAAAGAAGATCAGGATTCTGATTTAGCTTTTTTCCCTGGTTTGGTTTTAGAAACTTTAGCCTTTAAAGTGGGAAAATATTTTTCAGAAAATTTCTATCTAACCTACTCCGCACCTTTATTTGAAATGGGAATAGGTAATTTAGAATTAGAATATAAAATTAAAGATGACATAACTATAAATACCCAGATAGGTTCAGTAGGTTCACAAGATGGTGAATTTGAATTAAAATTTGAATTACAATATGAATTTTAATAAAATATTAAAAATTTTTAGAGGAGGAGCAAAAAGTGCAAAATAAAAGAAATAGGTGGAGGCAGATAATCTTAATAGGATTTTTAACTGTATTATTTATTTTAAGCAGTTTGAGTTTAGTTCTGGCTAATAATCAAGGGAAGATAACTGCTATAGTAGTCCAGGGGAATGAAAATATTTCAAAGGATTTAATAATTTCCCAAATCGCCTCTAATCTGGGAGATGTATTTTCCAAAGAAAATATGGAAAAAGATATGAAAGCAGTATACGACCTGGGTTATTTCAAAGATGTACGCATAAAATTAGAATCATTTAGAGATGGTTACAAAGTAGTCTTTGTAGTAGTGGAAAATTTGCCTATTAAAGAGATTAATATTGAAGGAAATACCTTAGTTTCTGAGGAAGAGATGCGAGAAGTAATGATTTTACAAGAAGGGCAAATTTTTTCCCAGAAGATATTAAAGAACGATGTTGATCGTATTTCTCAGCTCTATAAAGACAGAGGATATCTTTTAATCAATATTAAAGATATTAATTTTGATGAAGAAGGAAAATTGTGGATAAAGATTTCTGAGGGTCGTCTGGAAAAGATAGTAATTGAAGGTAATGATAAGACTAAAGAAAGGGTAATTGCCCGAGAAATCAATATTGAACCCGGCGACCTCTTCAATTTCGAAACAGCAAGAAAATCTTTACAAAATATTTATAACTTAGGATATTTCGAAGATGTAAGTATGAAATTGGAACCGGGTGCCGAAGAAGATTCAATAGTTTTAGTTATCAAAGTAATTGAAAAAAATACGGGGAGATTTGGTATTGGAGTAGGATATAACTCCGAAGAAGGCCTTATTGGATTTACTAGTTACGAGGAGAATAACCTTTTTGGAGGAGGACAAAAAGTACAAGCCAAGGTAGAAGTGGGTGGTCGGACTACTTATAAACTTTCTTTTCTTGAACCTTGGTTAGCTGACACACCTACTTCTTTTGGTTTTGAAGTATATGATACTATAAACCATAAAGAAGATAAGGAAGAAGAAGTAATTCTTGCTGAATATGATGAAGAAAGACTGGGAGGAAGGCTTATTTTTGGAAGAAAGATAAGTGATTCAGTTAAATTAGGATTGGAATTAAGGAGTGAGAGAGTAACCTATGATCTAATTTCCGGAACCCTGCCTGAAGATACTGATGAAGGGTTAACTAATAGTCTTGTGCCTACTTTTTCTTATGATACTCGCGATAATGTATTTGAACCTACTTCCGGTTGGTATCATAGTTTTTCTTTAGAAAAAGCGGGAGGATTTTTAGGAGGAGATTATGACTTTACCAAATATAATTTAACTCTTAGAGCTTATATTTCTACCCAGTTTATTGAAGATATAGTCGATATTGGTAATATTAAAAAGATAACTGATAATTTAAGTAAGGGAGTATTGGCTCTCCGGGCAATGGGTGGTATGGCGGATACTGATTTACCTTCTTTTGCAGCATATCAGGTAGGGGGAATGAATACCGTAAGAGGTTATAATTTCGGTGAATTTTCCGGGGATAAATCTTTGGTATTTAATGTGGAGTACAGATTTCCTTTAGCTGAAAATTTCCAAGCAGTGCTTTTTGCAGATTGGGGCCAAGCTTGGGATTACGAAGAAAGTATTGATTTTGGGGATTTAAAATTTGGTCGAGGAGTAGGTATCCGTTTTGATACTCCTCTTGGACCAATTAGATTAGACTATGGTATTAATGAAGAAGGAGAAGGGAAGACTTACTTTAGCATAGGGCATACGTTCTAAATTAGTCGTTAGTGAATAGTAAATAGTCATTAGTATAGAGCGTAGCGTATAGCGAAAAACGAAAAGCGCAAAACGTAAAACTATAACTCAAAATTAAAAATTGAGAGAAAAAGTTTTGAGTTTAATTAAGATAAGTTTTTCTTAATTAAAAACTTATACGCTTAATGCTAATATACGAGATACGATTCACCAGATACGAGATACTAATTTTTAACGCAATACTGTATAAATTTAAGGAGGAAAACAATGCAAGTAGCAGAAAAAAGGATAGGGAGTAAAGCAATTTTTATTCTATTATTTACAGCAGTAATCTTTTTATTTTTGAGTTTTCAAAATATTGAAGCAGCAGCAGGAAAGATAGGTTTAGTTAATTTGGCGGAAGTTATATCAGGTCATCCTTATACCCAAAATATTAATCAACTTAGTTTAAATTTACGAGAAGAACTTCGAAAACGCCAGGAAGATTTAAATAAACAAGGTAAGGGGCTTGATGAAACTGGACTTAAAAAGTTAGAAGATAAATTTAATAAAGAATGGAATCCAATCAAAGAGAAGATTCTTGCTGAGATAAAATCATATCAGGCAGCTCGTTATTCAGATATTATCGAAGCAATTAAGGCAGTAGGAGATAAAGGAAAATATGATTTAATTTTAAATAGCGAGATAAAAGTGCCAGCTGGAAACGATATTTTAAATTATCCTATTGCTCTCTATGGAGGAGAAGATATCACCCAGGATGTAATAGCAGAGATTATTAGAAAATTAGAAGAAGAACAAAAGGAAAAAGATAAAATAAAATGAAACAAAAATTATCCATATCAGAGATTCTAAATCTTTTGCCCCATCGTTATCCTTTTTTGTTAGTGGATAAAATATTAGAGCAGGAAGAAAATAAGATTGTAGGGGTGAAAAATGTAACCATAAACGAACCTTTTTTTCAGGGACATTTTCCGGGACACCCGGTGATGCCTGGAGTGCTCATACTTGAAGCTATGGCTCAAACCGGTGGAGTCCTAATGTTTTCCAAAGAAGAAAATAAGGGGAAAATTCCTTTATTCGCCGGTATCGATAAAGCCCGCTTTAAAAAACCGGTTTATCCCGGTGACCGATTGATAATTAAAGTGGAAATTGTAAGGATGGTAAGAGGAATTGGTAAGGCCAAAGCAGAGGTCTATGTGGATGACAATCTGGTAGCTTTTGCCGAGCTTCTCTTTACGGCAGTGGAAATTAGTCGTTAGTGAAAAGTGAATAGTATATAGTAAAGAAAATAGAAGACAGGAGCCAGAATTCAGAAGTCAGAAGCCAGAATAAGATAGTTTAGTATATAGCAAATACAGTAATAATTGCTTTATTGACGATTGGATTTACGGGATGTGCACCGACACCGACTTATCCGACTTATCCGACTTATCCGACTTATCCGACTACAGGAACAGTATATATAACAGTTGATACTTGGGACGATTATGATATTTACATGGATGGCAGTTATCAGGGATATACTAGTTGGTCCGCGTATTTTACGATATATAATGTACCTGTTGGATATCACACTTTTGTAGCAGATGGATATTATTATAGTTATTGGGGTTCCAAAACACAATATATTTCTTCCGGATCGAACTATGTAACAATTTACACTTGGTAATCCTATTTTATCAGAAAAAGAAAAAAAGATAGGCTACTTTTTACATCTATCTTTTAGATTAAAGTAACCTGTCTTTTTTTATTTAAAATATAATATTTTTTCTTAAAAAGAGGATTTTTTAAAAAATTATCGAATATCTAATATAGTGGACAATATTTTATAAATAAAGGTTGTGAACTATGCATAACTATAGATTTTTATGCAAAAATTATTTAATCCCACTGATGATTCTGATGTCAAGTTTATTATTGAGCTTTGGATGTGGGGGAACCACTTCCCCTCCTATCACCATTAACGAGACAGTATATCGTGCTTTCTGTGTGGGGGTTGGTGATTATATCAACTTCCCTGATAGTTATGGTAATATCGATCTTCTGGATCCAACCTATGATGTAAATAGAGTACGTCAAACCCTCAGTCAATGCAGGTTTGGTTCATTACCTACTGAATTTAGCGAAATCCGGTATATTACTGACTGGTCTGCTACGAAATCAGCTATCTTGCAAGGAATTACCAATGTTTTCTCTGAAGCAGATTATAATGATATTTCTTATTTTTATTTTAGTGGCCACGGAATTTGGGAAAATAATACTTCCTATCTTTGCCCAACTGAAGCAAACTATTACGCGCCTATGTCCATCTATATCAGTGTAGATGAATTAGAAACTGCATTAAGCGCAATACCTGGCACTAAAGTGGTCTTTCTTGATTCCTGTTATTCCGGTGGATTTATCGGAAAAGGGGTGGAAGAAATACAAATTTCTAAAGAAGAATTAGAATCTTTTAATGATGAGGTTATTAATGCCTTTTCCCAAGCCCAACCTAAAGGACTGCTTACCACCAATCAATATAAAGTTCTGACCTCCTGTCATTATTATCAGGAATGCATGGGGCTTTCACCTACAACACCAGGTGACTTTGACCCCTTTGGAGTGTTTACTATCTGTCTCTTATACACATCT
>NCRO01000356.1 GCA_002849045.2 Candidatus Sediminicultor secundus | reverse complement strand
GATGATAGAGGGCAGTGGGGTGGAATTGAATAAATTCTAAATCTGTTACTTTTGCTCCCCCCCTATAAGCCATAGCAATTCCATCTCCCGTAGCTACCTCAGGATTAGTGGTATTGGAAAAAAGCTGCCCTGCTCCGCCACTGGCTAAAATAGTTGCTCTTGCTAAATAGGCGATAATCTCATTAGTATCGCTATCTAAAGTAAGTAGTCCGTAACAAGTAGTATGCTCGGTTAAAATATCTATTACTAAAATATTTTCTTTAATGATTATTTTATTTTCATCAATTACTTTTTGAGAAAGAGATTCTTCAATTTCTGCTCCGGTGGCATCACCCCGGGCATGTAAGATTCGAGGTCTTTGATGAGCTGCTTCTAAGGTAGTTCTATATTTTCCTTCGATTTTATCAAATTTAGTTCCTAATTCTATTAGTTCTTCAACACATTTTTGTCCCTCTGTCACTAAAACTTCTACAGCTTTGGGGTCGCAAAAATTTGCCCCGGCTTTTAGGGTGTCTTCCATATGCAAGTGGGGTGAATCTTTATCTCCCAAAGCTACAGCTATACCTCCCTGAGCATATTCGGTACTGCTTTCTTTTAATTTACTTTTAGTAAGAAGAGTAACTTCTCCTTTATCGTAAATTTTGAGTGAAGTGTATAGACCGGCAATTCCGGAACCCACAATTAAAAAATCTGTGTAAATTTTTTTAATTTTGGACAGGTCAAAATTAATTAAATAACGTGGGAACATTTGCGGTAACATCTATTGTTTTCCTTTCAGAAAAATATTATTTAATAAAACATTTAAATTGTTGAGCTAATATGTCAGTAAAATTAAAAATTTAAAGCGAAAAACTAAAAACCATAATTCAAAACTTAAAACTTTTTTAATATAGCATATAACTGATAGCGTCTAGAGCGATTAGTAATAAGTAATAATTTAATAGTTTCAAGTTACAATTTGCAAGTTTTTTCAATTTTGAATTTTAAGTTATAGTTTTGCGCTTTGCGCTTTGCGCTGTAATACAAGATGCTATTCGCTAGATATTAAATACCAGGTAACCAATTAACTAGGTAATTTCTATCATTCGATTTAATGCTTTTAAAGATTTTTTTCTTATGTCCTCTGGTACTATTACTCGCGGTTCTAATTTTTTTAGAGAGTGTAGAACTTTTTCTAAGGTGATAAGTTTCATAGTCTGACAGATCATACTTTCGGAGGCTGGGAAAAATTGTTTATTTGGGTTATTCTTTTTTAAAGGATGAAATATTCCCAGTTCTGTTCCAATGATATATTCTTTAACCGGATTATTGCTGGCAAATTCAATAATTCCTCTGGTACTGCCGATATAGTCAGCCAGATTACATACTTCTGGGCGGCATTCAGGATGTACCAGGAGCAATGCTTGAGGGTGGAGTTTTTTGACTTTTATGACATCTTCTTTAGTCAAAATATTATGTACCGGACAAAATCCTTGCCAGGGAATGATTTTTCGTTTTGCTTTTCGAGCAACAAAATCAGCTAAATTTTTATCAGGAATAAATAGAATATCGCTTTCGGCAGGAATTGACCGAGCAATTTGAACAGCATTAGCAGAAGTGCAACAGTAATCGCTTAAAGATTTTACAGTTGCTGATGAATTCACATAAGAAACCGCTACTGCCTCATGTAGTTCCTTTATTTTGTTTTTTACTTTATCAGCTGGAGCCATATCAGCAAGAGGGCATCCAGCTTTAATTTCAGGAAGTAGAACAATTTTTTCTGGAGAGAGAATAGATGCAGTTTCCGCCATAAACTGAACTCCACAAAATACTATAACTTTTGCTTTAGTTTTAGCTGCTTGCTGGCTTAGGAAGAGTGAATCGCCTGTAAAATCGGCAATATCTTGAATTTCGCCTGGTTGATAGACATGAGCTAAAATTACTGCTTCTCTCTTTTTCTTCCAGGATAATATTTCTTTAACTAAATTTTTGTTTGAGGGACTACTAGTTGAATTATTCATTTTGTCTCCCAATTAATACAATATAAATTTTTCATAAACTATTTAGTTATCTATTCATTTTGTTTTAAGGTATTTTTTATTATATCATAAAAAAAA
>NCRO01000355.1 GCA_002849045.2 Candidatus Sediminicultor secundus | reverse complement strand
CTAATAAATTTGTAGTGGGTTATGGTTTGGACTATGCAGGAAAATTTAGGAATGTTCCTTTTATTTTTACCCTTAATCCCGAAATATATAAGGGAGAGTTAAAGTAAGTATTAGTCTTTAGTGAATAGTATCAGAGCGCAAAGTGTAAAGCTAAAAACGCAAAACCAAAACTTAAAACTTAAAATCTAAAAAAAAGTTTTGAATTTTGAATTATGGTTTTTCGCTTTTCGCTTTTCACTTTAAGTTTTTAGTTTAATAATGTAAAGGCAAGGCGTTGCCGTGTCTTCTTATTAAATATAGCACACAGTATTTCTGCATTTGAAACCGCCAGCTTTTTTAAAATTAATTTTAAAATATGATAGAATATTAGAAATATTTAAAGAATGAGATGGTCTATAAAATTGAAAAAAGATAAGAATCATAAATTATCTACCCCTTTTAGAGAAAGAAATATAGTTTTAGCATTAATTATTATTTTGCTTCTTGCTTTATTGCTGGGGTTTTTGACTAATAAAGAAGTACAAAGAGAAAGGTATTATTTATGGGAATTAGCCCGCTCGGAAGGATTAAATATTGCTTTTTCTATCCAGACTCTTGGCCCCCGCTTTATCTTAAATGAAAATGTTTTAAAAGAAATATTAGTGCTTTTAAAAAAAGAAGGAGTAAGTTATATCGATATTTGCAACGATAAAGGGGTAATTTTAATCAGCACCGAAGAAGAAAGATGGCAAAATATAATAAAAATTCCTAAAGCTGGAAAAATCAATTTTATAAATACTAAAGATAAGAAAGATAATAGAATACTTCAAGTAATAAAACCATTTAATTTTGATATCTGGAAGATATTACCTATTAGAAATAGTTATCTGGTAGTGGGGGTAAATTTAGAAGGATATTACAATCGCTTGAGCGAGACCAGAAGAAGAATTATTTTAAACTACAGCATTATAATGGCTCTTGTGCTATTAGGGATTTATGTAGTTTTTAAGTTGCAGGAGACTTATATCGTAAAAAAGACCTTGAATGAAATGAAAGTATATACTTCAAAATTATTGGAGACTATGGATAATGCAGTAATTTCGGTAGACAAGAGGGGCAATATTAAGACTTTTAACCGTAAAAGTGAAGAAATTTTTAGCAAAAAGAAGGAAGAAGTATTAAACAAAGATTGTCAGGAAGTTTTGAATTTAAAGATTAATGGAAAATGTCTCCTTAAGAAATGTCTTTTAGAGAAAAAAAATATTACTCAGGAAATAATTTTAGAAGAAAAGGGGTTGAAGAAAAAAATATTAGACCTGAACACCTCATTTTTAACAGATAAATCCGGAGAAATAACCGGTGTGGTAGTAGTAATAAGAGACGTAACTGAAATCAAGGGCCTAAATGAGGAAATGGCACTACACAAAAGATTAGTTGCTCTGGGTAAATTATCTGCCGGGATTGCCCATGAAATCAGGAATCCTTTAAGCTCAATTAGAGGATTAGCCCAATTTGTTTCTAATTCATTCTCTAAGACCGACGAAAGGAAAGAAGACTTAAATACTATTATTCAAGAAGTAGATAGATTAAATAAATTAGTGGTTCAAGTTTTAGATTTTGCTAAATTTAAAAAACCAAATTTAACCCGTTTTTCTTTAAATAATTTAATAAGAAAGATTGCTGAATTGTTTAAATTGGAAATAAAAGATAAGCATATTAAATTTAATCTGAAACTTTCCCCGGATGTTTCCCAAATTCAAGCTGATGAGGACCAGGTAAGACAGATTTTAATGAATGTAATTATTAATGCTATTCAAGCTATCCCAAGGAAAGGGGAAATTAAAATTAAAACTGAAAAAGCTCTTTTAAGGGGAGAATCAGCTATAAAATTTATTATTGAAGATAGTGGGATTGGTATTCCTGAAAAAGATTTTAATCAAATATTTGATCCTTTCTTTAGTACTAAAGAGAAGGGTTCTGGATTAGGCCTTTCTATAGCATACAAGCTTGTAGAGGCTCATCAGGGAGAGATTAAAGTTGAATCCAAAGAAGGGGAAGGAACAAAGTTTATTATTTTTCTACCTCAAAAAGAAGGGAATTAATTTTGCGAAAAATATTGGTAATCGATGACGAACAGAATATTAGAAGAATGTTAATCCGAGTACTATCTCCGGAGGGATTTATAGTCAAAGAAGCTGTTAATGGCTTAGAGGCTCTGAAGAAATTACGGGAAGAAAATTACAGTTTGGTATTATTAGACCTTAGAATGCCCGTACTAAATGGAATTGATACTTTAAAAAAAATAAGAGAATATGATATAAATTTGCCAGTTATCATGATGTCCGCCTATGGCAGTATTCCCGAAGCAGTAGAGGCTATGAAATTAGGGGCTTTAGATTATTTGATAAAGCCTTTCGATATCGAAGAATTAAAAATTATAGTTAGTAGAGCAATTAATCAATATGCTTTAAAAGTAGAAAATATTTACTATCGAGAGGAAGAAGAGAAGAGATTTAACTTTGACGAAATTATAGGAAAGAGCAATTCTATAAATAAAGTTTTAGAAATGGTGAAAAATGTATCTTCCACTCCTGCTACCGTACTCATTACCGGCGAAAGTGGTACCGGAAAAGAATTAATAGCCCGAGCAATACACAAAAACAGTTTGCGTAAAAATAGTCCGTTTGTAGTGGTAAATTGTGTAGCCTTCTCTCCCAATCTTTTGGAGAGCGAACTCTTTGGACATGAAAAAGGTTCTTTTACCGGAGCTATTGCTAAGAGGATAGGTCGTTTCGAAATGGCAAATGGAGGAACTATTTTTTTAGATGAAATAGGGGAGATGGACCTTACTATCCAAACAAAATTACTTAGAGTTTTACAGGAAAGAGAATTTGAAAGGGTAGGAAGTTCAAGGAGTGTTAAAGTTGATGTACGAATATTATCTGCCACCAATAAAGATTTAAAAAAAGAAGTAGAAGAAAGAAGGTTTAGAGAGGATTTATTCTATCGGCTAAATGTTTTTAATGTAGACGTTCCTCCTTTAAGGGAAAGGAAAGAGGACATACCTTTAATTATGGAGCATCTTATCGGTAAATATAATAAAATATTAAATAAGAAAGTGAAAAAAGTTTCTGCAAAAGCTATGGAATTATTGCTGGATTATAATTATCCAGGTAATATAAGAGAGTTAGAAAATATTATCGAGCGAACTATGATTATGGCAAAAGATGAAATAATCGATGAGAAGTATTTCAATTTTATAAAAATGGAAACATACATTGAAAAAAAGGGGACTTTAAAAGATGTGGAAAAAGAATTAATTATAAAATATTTGATTCAAAATAAGGGCAATCGCACTAAATCAGCTGAACTTTTAGGTATAAGCCGCAGAAGCCTGCAAAATAAAATCAAAGAATACAAAATAAATTTATAAATCAAAAAAGGGGACTAATTTTGATAACTTATTACAAAAAATAGCCTGTCCCCCCTTTTTTTACTTGACATGTTTATTAAAGTAGCTTAAACTGTGGGCGTAAAGAATACTTCTTTACCCGAGGGCTTGTATCTTGTATAGGAACAAGACCAGGAGGAAATAAAATTAATAGTATTTCGTCTGGTATCTGAAGATGGAACTAGAACGGAGGTGAAAAAAATGAATAGAGATTCTGCTTTATCAGGATTTAAACTTACTACCCGGCAGCTGGCTATCTCTGGCATGCTGGGAGCTATCGCTATCATCTTAGGAGTAACCAGGTTAGGGTTTATCCCTGTTCCTACCCCAGCTGGTCATGCCACCATTATGCATATTCCAGCCATTTTAGGTGGAATACTCGAAGGTCCGATAGTAGGTGCATTAGTAGGATTAATCTTCGGAGTTTACAGTTTTTTAAATGCCACTAACCCCATATTTGCTGACCCTTTAATAGCCATTTTGCCCAGAATATTTATAGGAGTAGCAGCTTATTATTCTTACAAATATTTCTGGAAGAATAGTGCTATTGCAGCGGCATTAGGAACTCTTACCAACACTATCGGAGTATTGGGATTGGCTACTTTAAGAGGATATCTTCCGATAAAAGTAAGTGCCAGTATTGCAGTAGTTCATGGTACTCCGGAAGTAGTAGTAGCAATAATATTGGTATTTATATTAGTCAAAGCTCTAAAAAGGGCTGGTTATTAAAGAGGTTATAGAGCAGGGAAAAACGAGATTTTCTCTGCTCTTTTCACTTTCCCGCTTCCGCCTGCCTGTGCAAGCACAGCAGATAGGCGGGAATGACAAAGGGGCATATAATTCAAGGGAGGGGATATGATGATTTTAGTAATTGATGTAGGTAATACCCATACGGTAATAGGAGTATACAAAGAAGAGAAATTATTAGGCCATTGGAGAATTTCTACTGATCTGAATAAGACAGAGGATGAGTATGGAATGTTAGTTAAGAGTCTGCTTTCTGATTCTAATTTATCCTTTTCAGATATTAAATCAGTAGTTATTTCCTGTGTTATACCTCCGGTAACCTGGATATTAAAAAAGATGTCCGTGGATTATTTTAAGGTATCTCCTATTATTGTAGGACCAGGGACAAAGACTGAAATTTATATTAAAACAGATAACCCCAAGGAAGTGGGGGCAGATAGGATTGTTAATGCTATTGCTGCTTATAAATTATACGGAGGGCCGTTAATAATTGTAGATTTTGGAACAGCCACTACTTTTTGTGCGGTTGATAAAGAGGGAATTTATCTGGGTGGAGCTATTGCTCCCGGAATCGAAATTTCAGCAGAGGCTCTGTTTGAAAAGACAGCCAAGCTACCAAAAATAGAATTTATAAAACCCAAACATTCTATAGGTAGTAATACTATTACCGCAATGCAGTCAGGAATGTTTTTTGGTTATTTAGGATTAACTGATGAATTAATTAGACGGTTTAAGAGAGAGTTGGGAGAAGATTCTGTAGTAGTAGCTACCGGTGGTCAAGCTGAATTGATGGGAAATGAAAGTAAGCTAATCGATAAAATCAATCCTTTTTTAACCTTACAGGGATTGCGTATGATTTATGAGATGAATAAGTGAATTAGTCGGTAGTGAATATTCGTTAGTTTCAAATACTATTTTTCAGTTATCAGTATATAGCTAAAAATTTAAAACGAAAA
>NCRO01000354.1 GCA_002849045.2 Candidatus Sediminicultor secundus | reverse complement strand
ATTATGGACATACTCCATCAAGTTTTTTATAAATTGGGAAGCATCTCCTCCTAAATCAGATGTTCGGTTAATTATCTCTATCCCTTTAAGCGTATCACCCTTTATTATTGCCTCTGTAAACTCAAAAAAAACCTCTTCCTCAATTATTCCTAAAACCTCTCTGACACTTTGAGAAGTTATATCTTTGCCACAATAAGCAATTATTTGATCTAAAGCACTTTCAGCATCACGCATAGAACCCGTCGAACTTCGGGCTATTATATTTAAAGTCTTATCATCTATTTTCAGCTTTTCATCCTTAACAATCATCTTCAATTTAGCCACAATATCCTCTAAAGATATTCTTCTAAAATTAAACCACTGACATCGGGATAGAATAGTACTGGGAATTTTATGAGGATTGGTAGTGGCAAATATAAAAATTACATGTGAAGGTGGTTCTTCCAAAGTTTTTAATAAGGCATTAAAAGCTTCTGTAGTTAACATATGCACTTCATCAATAATATATACTTTATATTTTCCCTCTGCAGGAGCAAATTTGACTTTATTTCTTAGATCTCTAATGTCATCAATTCCCCGATTAGAGGCACCATCTATTTCTATTACGTCCATAGAATAGCCATCGGTGATTCTAATACATCTCTCACATTTATTGCAGGGATGAGGAGTCGGCCCTTTTACGCAATTTAATGATTTAGCTAAAATACGAGCAGTGGTCGTCTTTCCCACTCCTCTTGGACCAGAGAAAATATAAGCATGGGAAATTCTATTTAAAGAAATAGCATTAATTAAAGTTTGGGTAATATGTTTCTGTCCAATTATATTCTCAAAAGTCTGCGGTCTCCATTTGCGATAAAGTGATTGGTACTCCATAAATACCCCCTACAATCTAATCTAAATTCAGGCAAAAATTACCTTAAAATTATCAATTTTTGCCTTATTTATAACTTGTAATTTTAATAATCGTGCACCTACCTCCGATTCACCCTTCCAAGCGATACTAAGACAGTTTGCTCCAATCAGGTTTACCTGCGGCACCCAAAGAGATTTGCTTACCGCTGCTTCCTTCCAGATCTGACGGAGTTCACAATTCTTTGCTGCACAGGGCCCAATCTTCATCACCACTTACCTTAGTCGGCCTTAAAAAGAAGTAATGAGATTTCAAAAGATAATATATTAATTAAAGAGTCCTTAAATTTATTTGAAGGAACAATTACTGAGGAAAAATAGAGTATTTTAGAGAAAGGAGGAAGCAAGAAAAGCAATGGATATGAAATTTCTTATGAAACAAGCGCAAGTTATGCAGAAAAAGATGGAAGAGATGAAAAAAGAATTGGCTCAAAAGGAGGTTAAAGTTTCTTCTGGTGGAGGGATGATTGAGATTGTAGTAAATGGCCAACAGGAAATTAAAGAAATAAAAATAGAACCAGATGTAATAGATGTAAATGAAAAAGAGATGTTAGAGGACTTAATTTTGGCAGCAGTCAATGAATCAATACGTCAGTCGAAAGAGTTGGCTTCTCAGGAAATGAGTAAATTAACCGGGGGCATGAATGTTCCTGGATTATTTTGAGAGGAGGTAAAGGTGTCCTTTAGATATACTAAGCCTTTTGCTAGATTAATTGATGAATTTTCAAAAATGCCGGGTATAGGCCCCAAAACAGCCCAGAGATTAGCTTTTTATATTTTAAAGAATTCTTCGGAAAGTGTTGCAAGTTTAGCTAAGACAATATTAGAGGCCAAACAAAAAGTTAAACATTGTTCAATTTGTGGTAATATAACCGATCAAGAGATATGTGAAATTTGCCAGAACATTAATAGAGATAAGTCTATTATATGTGTCGTAGAGAGGGTAAGGGATTTGATCGCCATAGAAAATACAGGGGAATATAAAGGTTTATATCATGTTTTGGAAGGAGTAATCTCCCCTTTGGACGGAGTAGAGCCAGAGAATTTAAAGATTAATAGTTTATTAAAAAGGCTAAAGAATGAAAAGATAAAAGAGATAATATTGGCTACCAATCCTAATATTGAAGGAGAAGTTACCGCCTCTTATATTACTAAATTGATTGAACCTTTAAATATAAAAGTAACCCGTATTGCTTATGGTGTGCCTATAGGGGGAAGCTTGGAATTTGCTGATGAGGTGACTTTAACTCAAGCCTTAATGGGAAGGCAAGAAATTAAATAATCGTTAAATAAATAATTTTAGAAATTTTAAATATTCTGATAAAATAATAATATAAACCTATTTAAAAAAAATAATTTTAGAAAATGGAGACACAATATAATGAATAAAAAAAAAGTTACTATTGACGGAAATACTGCAGCTGCCCATACGGCATATCATTTAAGTGAAGTTGTAAGCATATATCCTATTACTCCTTCTTCGGCAATGGGTGAACTTGCTGATCTTTGGGCTACTGAAGGAAAGCCTAATCTCTGGGGAACGGTTCCTCAGGTGACTGAAATGCAGTGCGAAGGAGGTGCAGCGGGAGCAGTTCACGGATCCTTGCAAAGAGGAGGTCTTACTACAACTTTTACCGCTTCTCAAGGACTTTTATTAATGATTCCTAATATGTATAAAATTGCCGGGGAATTGACTTCTACTGTATTTAATGTTGCTGCTCGTGCGGTGGCCTGTCAGGCCCTTTCCATCTTTGGTGAACACAGTGATGTAATGGCAACCAGGTCAACTGGTTTTGCTTTACTTGCTTCTAACTCAATTCAGGAAGCTATGGATTTTCCTTTAATTGCTCAAGCAGCGAGTTTAGAATCTCGAGTACCTTTTCTTCATTTCTTCGATGGTTTTCGTACTTCGCATGAGATTTCTAAAGTTGAACTTTTAACCCCGGAAGATATGAAGCCTTTAATTGATGATGATTTGGTAAGGGCTCATAGAAAAAGAGCGCTTTCTCCCGATAATCCTTTTATCAGGGGTACAGCACAAAATCCGGATGTATATTTCCAAGCAAGAGAGACAGTCAACCCTTATTATCTTGATTGTCCGGATATTGTGCAAAAAGTTATGGAAAAATTCGAGAAGGTTGTGGGGAGAAAATACGAACTGTTTCAATATTTTGGAGCCCCGGATGCTGAAAGGATTATTATATTAATGTGTTCAGGAGCTGAAACAGCGCAAGAAACAGTAGAGTATTTGATGAAAAAAGGAGAAAAAGTAGGTTTAATAAAAGTTCGTCTTTACCGACCATTTTCCATTAAACATTTTATTAGTTCTCTCCCTAAAACTGTAAACACTATAGCTGCTTTGGACCGCACCAAAGAACCGGGGAGCATTGGAGAACCATTGTATACTGATATAGTGACTGCAATACAAGAAGGGATATCTGAAGGAATAGCTCCTTTCAAAAAGATTCCTAAAATAACCGGAGGAAGATACGGACTTTCTTCCAAAGAATTTACTCCCGCTATGGTAAAAGGAGTATTTGAGGAGATGAAAAAAGAAGTTCCTAAAAATCATTTCACTATAGGGATAAATGATGATGTAACACATTCCAGCATTTCTTATGGTCCTGATTTTTCCATAGAACCTGCTAATCGAACTCGGGCTGTCTTTTATGGTCTTGGTTCAGATGGAACTGTGGGAGCTAATAAAAATTCTATAAAGATTATTGGTGAAGAGACTGATAATTATGTTCAGGGTCATTTTGTTTATGATTCTCGAAAAACCGGTGCACTTACTATTTCTCATCTAAGGTTTTGCCCAACTCCCATTCATTCTACTTATTTAGTCAACCGCGCAAATTTTGTAGCCTGTCATCAGTTCTCCTTTTTGGAGCGTTATGATGTATTAAAAACTGCTAAGCCAGGGGTAGTATTTCTATTGAACAGCCCTTATTCTGCTGATGAAGTATGGGATCATTTGCCTTACTCAATTCAAGAAACCATTATCGAGAAAAAGTTACGTTTTTATGTAATTGACGCTTATAAAATTGCTAAAGAGGTAGGCTTGGGAGCAAGAATTAACACCATAATGCAAGTATGTTTCTTCTCTCTTAGTAAAGTTATTCCTATTGAAAAGGCAACTGAGGCTATAAAGCGATTTATCAAGAAAACTTATGGTAAAAAAGGGGAAAAAATAGTAAATGCCAATCTTGATGCAGTAGATAATTCTCTTTCTAATCTTCATGAAGTAAAGATTCCAAGTAAACCTAATAGTAAGTTACCGAAACATCTTTCTGTTCCAGTAGAAGCGCCTGAATTTGTGCAAAAAGTAACTGCAAAGATAATTGCTGGAGAAGGGGATGATTTACCGGTTAGTGCCTTTTCTGTTGATGGAACTTTTCCCAGCGGCACTACCCAATGGGAAAAAAGAAATATTGCTCAAGAAATTCCTGCCTGGGATCCCGATACCTGCATTCAGTGTGGAAAATGTGTTATGACATGCCCTCACGCAGTTATCAGGGCTAAAGTTTATGACTCAAAATTACTTTCTTCCGCACCGGATAATTTTAAATTTGCAGAGGTAAAAAATCCACAGTTTAAAGGTATGAAATATACTATCCAGATTTCCTCTGAAGATTGTACTAGTTGTGGCCTTTGTGTGGTGAACTGCCCGGCAAAAAACAAAGCTAATCCTAAATTGAAAGCCTTAAATATGGTTTCTCAACCTCCTGTTAGAGAACAGGAAGCCAAAAATTGGAAATTTTTCTTAGGAATTCCTGAAGTTGACCGAAAAAAGTTAAAACTTAGCGCAGTTAGAAATGTTCAGTTCTTACAACCTCTTTTCGAATTCTCCGGTGCTTGTGCTGGCTGTGGAGAAACTCCGTATGTAAAACTTTTAAGTCAGCTATTTGGGGATCGAGCTGTTGTAGCTAATGCTACCGGGTGTTCTTCTATCTATGGAGGTATTTTACCTACCACACCTTGGACCTTTAATAAAGAAGGCAAAGGCCCAGCTTGGTCTAATTCTCTTTTTGAAGATAATGCTGAATTTGGATTTGGGATGAGACTGGCTATAGATAAGCAGTTTGAATATGCCTTGGAATTATTGGACAGGCTTTCTTCTGATATAGGGAAGGATTTAGTTGGTGAAATTAAAAAAGCCGATCAGTCTACCGAAGAGGGACTATACAAACAGAGAGAAAGAGTAAAAATATTAGAAAAGAAATTGAAAAAAATAGACAAAGTAGAAGCAAAAGACTTGCTTAGTTTGATAGATGTTCTTACTGAAAAGAGTGTATGGATTTTAGGAGGAGATGGATGGGCTTATGATATCGGTTATGGAGGTTTGGATCATGTTATTGCTCAAAGGCGTAATGTAAATATTTTAGTATTAGATTCAGAAACTTATTCTAATACTGGTGGACAGATGTCTAAAGCGACTCCTCTTGGGGCAATTGCAAAGTTCGCTGCCGGAGGCAAAAGAACTTTTAAGAAGGATCTGGCAATGATGGCAATTTCCTACGGAGATGTATATGTGGCCCGAGTGGCAATGGGAGCTAATGATGCGCAAGTGATTAAAGCTTTCCGGGAAGCAGAGGCATTCAATGGTCCTTCCCTTATTATAGCTTATAGCCCTTGTATCAGCCATGGCTTTAATTTGATTCATGGTTTAGAACAACAAAAGTTAGCAGTTCAATCGGGATATTGGCCCTTAATAAGATTCAATCCAGATCTTGCTGAAGAAGGGAAAAACCCTCTCCAATTGGATTCTAAAGCTCCGAGCATTCTTTTGGAAGAATATATATATAATGAAAATAGATACAAAATGCTTACCCGGACCATGCCAGAAGTAGCTAAAAAATTGTTAAAAGAAGCTCAAGAAGGGGTTTTAAAACGTTGGAGGCTGTATGAACGACTGGCCTCACCTTTTGAAAAAAAATAAAAAATAAATTCCAATGTAGACAATCTCTTAACAAGAGATAATAATTTAATTGTATAGAAATTTCCTTTTTCTGCAAGCCCTAATTAGTATATAGCAATAAAACGAAAAATGAAAAGCGTAAAACGTAAAACCATAGCTTAAAATCTCTTATACACATCTGAAGCTGCCGACGAA